>NZ_JACJPW010000013.1 GCF_014696265.1 Aerosakkonema funiforme FACHB-1375
TGTGGCAAAGATGCCCCGACGTTCTTCCCATTTCTGCGCTCTTTCTATGTGCTGTTTGGAGTAGTTGCGCTCTGGAAATAAATGTTCTACCCCAGCGCGTCGAGATAATTCTCGTAGGGCTTCTACCCAGTCAGCTCCTTTGGGGTATTCCCAATGTCCCATTTTCAGGCTGTGGATATAGGAAATGGGATCTCCGGCAAATCCCATGCCGGAATCGTAAAATCGCAAGGTATCTGGCCAGACTGCGAAGGATGTGCCTGACTTACTTTCCCGGAAGGGACTGCCGCCTCGCCAGCGGTCTGCACTGATTTGAAATCGGTGGTTTGGGTCGGTGTAGACCATTTCTGGGGTTAGTTTGGGCAGTACTTCTTTTTCCCAATGGTCGCGGAGGGTGGAAGTGCCCGCCTGTGTTCCGGGGATGGAACTTACAGTAGGTAGTTGAGATGCCCCTGATGGTTGCTGGGCATCGTCGAAAGAGCCTTGATTGCTTGTCACGATGGTGGCCAGAAGTGGAATTTATGAGATTGGTGCGTAGGAAAGATATGCTAATGACCCTTTTTGCCAAACCGGACAAACTGTGTTGGCAAATTTCCAGAATTTGTTAAAGTTAAATAAACTCGATTACTTAGCTGTCTACCATCAAGTTATTTTTGTAATGCTGACCGTGATGGCTGGCACTTATCAGAGTTCCTCCGCTTGATAAAAATTACTTGACTAAGAGTAGAACTAAATTGAGTAACGATCAAATATTGATATAAATCTTAATGTTGATTCACGAAGCTTTCAACGAAACTTTAAAGCGTTACCGCATTGGCGGCAGAGCCTTAGCACAAACCGCTGAGGTAAGTGAAAGCCTTGTGTCGCATTTCAGGCATGGGAAGACAGGCGTAACCGATCAAATGCTTGATAAGCTTCTTCAGGCAATGCAGCAGATAGCACCGGGGTCGCGTAAATATTTCTGCTCGCTTGTAGCAGGGGAGCCGGCTGGGGTTACGACTGTAGAAAAAATAATCGAGGCTATTTCTGAAGATGAAATTCCCGATCTGCTGATGGCGATCGCGCAGCGGTGGAGAACCACCGATAATAAAGTTTTGCAAGCAAGTTGAAAAACTTGACTGGGGATATCCTATGCTGTCCTGTCAAGACAGGTAATTAGTACAGGTTTGTATCTTTTTTACCGGAAAATCGGGGTTTGTAAGGGGGAAATAGAAAGCCTCTTCCTTGTAGGTAGGGGATGAAAATTTCCCCCTTACAACAACAACCCTAGCGACAGCGAATCAATATTTTAATCCGTGTTATCATAAGTTTATCGCCAAAGCAAACGATAAACCATGCTCATCTACGAAATGAAGCTAGAGGGAATAAACGACCAGTACGGGCAGCTAGATCGAGCCATCCGTAGTGGTCGTTTTATTCGTAATAGCATCATCAGGGCGTGGATGGATGGCAAAATAAAAAGCCGTAATGATGCTTATGCTTATTGCAAAGTATTAGCTGATAATCCTGAATTTCCTTGGGCAAGCCAGCTTAACTCAATGGCTAGACAAGCTCATGCTGAAAGAGCTTGGGCATCAATTGAAAGGTTTTATCGTAATTGCAAAGCCAAAGTTGCTGGTAAGAAAGGCTATCCCAAATTTGCTAAAGAGCAAGTTAGGGCATCATTAGAATACAAAACAACCGGATATAAGCTATCAGAAGATAAGCGGTATTTAACATTCACTGATGGCTTTAAAGCAGGCACTTTTAAGCTCTGGGGAAGTCGTAATTTACACTTCTATCAACTGAGCCAAATCAAGAGAGTTAGAGTAGTAAGAAGGCATGATGGCTATTATGTCCAGTTCTTAATTGACCATACTAGAGAGGAGAACAAGGAACTAACAGGCAAACAAATAGGTTTAGATGTAGGTTTAAATCATTTCTACACCGACTCTGCTGGCAACAAAATAGACAATCCCAGATTTTTGAGAAAAGATGAGCGCAAACTAAAAAAGCTTCAACGTCGCTTGTCTCGTACTCAAAAAGGCTCTAAAAATAGAGCCAAAGCTAGGAACAGATTAGGTAGAGCGCACTTATCGGTTTCACGCAGACGTAACGATTGGGTATGCAAGTTAGCCCGACACGTCATACAGTCTAACGACTTGGTAGCAGTGGAAAACCTACGAGTGCGTAACATGGTGAAAAACCATCATTTAGCTCTTTCAATAAATGATGCTGCATGGTACAGATTCAGAGAATGGTTAGAATATTTTGGCAAAGTTTATGGCGTTCCAGTAATTGCCGTAGAGCCTAAACTAACTAGCCAAAACTGTTCTAATTGTGGTAAAAAAGTTGTGAAAACTTTAAGCACCAGAACTCATCAATGCCCTCATTGCAAATACGTTGCCGATCGAGATGAGAACGCAGCAAAAAATATTTTAAAATCAGCCCTAAAACAATGGGCAAATACTGTCGGGCAGGCAGGAATCAACGCCTCTGGAGAGAACGATTCCAGCTTGGATGGGGAAACTCAACCAAGTAAATCAACTCTGCGAAAGAGGAAATCTCAGATGTGATTCTGGGAATCCCCGTGCGTTCACGCCGGGGAGGATGTCAACTCCTACAGCCAGATCTACTGACGGAAGATCAAATCAATGAATGGCATCAACTCAGAAAAGATAACGTTTTGATTGCGAAAGCTTGGCGATCGCATTTTAACGATCGGCAAGATTTTTTCCTTGATGAAGCTGTCGATAAAAAAGAAATTTCTATTCATAAACGCGATTTAATTCTGCTGATGGTAAGACAGTAAACCTGGAGTCAGCCAAATGATTTAGGAGGTTTTGTAGGATATCGCACTACCTTGTCGGGAGATGCAGATTGTCGGGAGATGCAGATTTATGGTTAGCTGGAACAAGCCGCAACTCGATTAAATTATCACCAAACTTCTTGGAATTACCAGACACAGGAAAATGGGAACCTATTTCCATTGCATTTACTTCAAGTAAAAGTGTTCAGTTAACTCTGGAAGACTACTTTTATTCGCGGGGAGTTGCTGGTGATGTTTATTTCGATAATATTCATTTAGAAGCAATGGTTTCTACAAGCAAATCCGTTCCCGAACCTACGGCTGTGTTCGGGTTACTCACAGTCACTACTTTTAGCCTTGTCTCAATGGGGAAGAAAAAAATAGCTTTTGGAAAGGTAAGCAGATAATCACTCAGCAAGCAGTTAACGAATTTCCCGATCTAATCGATAGAAACCGTACCAATTGAGTGCTGCTAACCAAGCCACCGAGAGCAAACCTGCCAGACTTAAGGTTAAACCGCTATACGGTACTAATAATCCTAAAACTGGCAGGACTCCTCCCGCAATGGTACTAATAAAAGCTGCAAGGGAAGCACGCCAAGTTCTTCCCAATCCCCAAGACACAGCTAAAAAGAACAGTGAAATTACTAACCAAGCTAATTGGGAATCGATCGTTCGGCTGAAGTAGGTCAAAGCTAGGATACAGGCAAAAAATAAGCCACCTGCGATCGCCACATCCCGCAGACTCATCGGTAAGGATAAGTACAGTAACAATAACCACCAGAGAAATAAAGCGGGAGCGAGCAGTAACAAGCGAGGCAAAACTCCCGTATTCCGCACTCTGCTAGTAGCGGTAAACACACCAAACGGATTGAGAACCGAAACATTGCCGTCAAATACCCAGGTAAATCTCGTACCTCGTTCCTCCACCTTGGCTTCAGTTGGGACAATGCCACTGGCAAAATCAGCCCCAGGAAAATTGGCCAGCACACTCAGACGAAAATTGGAAAGTAATTGTCCATTAGCGTTATAGACCCAGCGTGGCGCTCCTTGAGCTTGATAGGTGACTCGAAAGCGGGTTTGTTCTCCTGGCCCAAGTCGGAAGGGAAAACCATAGTCACCTGGATTAGATTGTGGGAGTGTTGTACCGTTCTGTTCTACTTTGAAGTTTTGCAACAGCGAGTAGCTATTGGGCTGAGGTATTTCAAAGAAAAAATTTTGCGCTTCCCTAAGTTGGTTGGTAACTTGATAGTCGCCGTTAAAATTTACGCGATAAATAGCGCGATCGCTCTTTTGCGGATCTAAAGTTTGGTCGATCTTGACCTCAATTTGAGAACCGGCGACAGTCAAAAAACGGGTAACAGGTCGCGTCTCCTGTACGCGCACCAACCTGTTGCCAACTTGAGTATTGTAGGAGTACGGTTCTTGGATCGTGTAGCGCACTTGAGGTGCTGTTTGTTCTAGCCTTTCTCCCGCAACGCTTTCTGCTACCTGCGCTACCCGTGCTTGTTCCCAAAAGTGGTAACGAGTGCCTAAAGTCGAACAAAGAAAGAAACCTGCGATCGAAAGGGCAAATACTAGGGCTGCGTGCAATAGCAGTCGCAGTAATACGGAATAACCCACTAACCATTGCCCCAACATATCACCTGTTTCCGATTCGTCTCGGCGGCGAGAAAAGTTGAGTACGGCTAGAACAAAGCCCATAAACCCCACTAAGCCGACCAGTATGAGGAACGTGCGTAGCACTTTGGCCCCAAATTGAATCAGCTGGGAGGGTTGCGTGAGGTCGGGTAAGCCAGGAATACCTTGGGCAACTTCAAACATGATTAATTTTTATTGCTAAAAAATATAAATTTTCTCAGAGCGTAGAATGCAAGACGGATAAAGGTTATGAGGAGTTTCTTACAGCCCTTTCGATGTGAGTGTGGCTGTTGAATTAGGAATCAATATTCAGAATGCTGTAGCAACCAAAAATCTTCAGCGTTTCGGCGTGGTCTGCCAATTCGGTTAAAGCAGATTTGACTAATGGCTCATTAGCCTCAGCTTCTAAGTCTATAAAAAAGAGATATTCACCTAGCGATCGCTTAGTCGGGCGCGACTCAATTCTGCTAAGATTGATATTTCTTTCGGCAAATACTTGCAGAGGTTTAGCAAGAGCTCCCGGTACATTAGCCGGAACGCTAAAAGCTAGCGAAGTGCGATCGCCGCCAGGAGAAGGTTGTAAACTAAGTACCCAGAACCGCGTGTGGTTACAGGGATAATCATTAATTGGACTGGCAAGAATAGGTAGGTTGTAAAGTTGGGCAGCCCTCAGAGAAGATATTGCCCCAGCTGTACTATCTGTCTCCAGATAACCTAGCGCCTCCGTAGTAGAATTCATCGGCACTAACTGAACAGAGGGTAGAAATTTATCCAGCCATTCTTGACATTGAGCCAAAGCTTGCGGGTGCGAGTAAACAGTTTCGATCGCCTCTAAACTACCCGCACACGACAGCAAAGCATGAGAAATCGGCAAAACTAAAGCTTGTTGAACTTGCAGCGTATCTAACCGCCAGAGTGTATCCAGGGTCATAGTCACACTGCCTTCCAGAGAATTTTCCACCGGCACAACAGCTAGATCTACTTGCCCAGTTGCTGCCGCTTGAAGCGTTTGGGCAATGCTCGGATAGGGACACAAAAAGGATTGTTGGCCTTTTTTCTGGATCAGCCAATTAGCATAGGCGACGGCAGCTGCTTCTGCATAAGTGCCGCTCGGCCCCAGATGTGCGATCGATATCGATATACTCATAAAGTTATTTTCTCAGCTTCTTAACCTTTCTTTGGTGGGTTCAGAGTCTTGTGAATATTGCATACGATCGGGTGAGGTATACAGAAAGATTCAGAAAAATCTCAATATACCGAATCCCACAACAGTCTACTATTGCCAGCTGCAAAGCAATGGTATGATTAAGACTTGCAACCGGATGTTTTAAGAACTGTAACGTAAAATTAATTAATAGACATAGAGAAAAAACACTCTGTACCCTTTTACCTATGCACACCCGATTTGTCGCTTCCCAAACTGTTGAAATTGCTGTCCCAGAGCAACCGATTCCCATCAAGCATTATTTGCGTCAGCCTCAACGTCTTGTCAATGCTCTGGTCGATCCAAGTCGGATCGCACAATTGGGCGAGGAAATTTTTCGCTTAAAAATGCGCCCTCTCCACTTTATGATGTTAACAATTCAACCCACAGTAGATATGAAGGTGTGGACAGAAGCCGATGGCACAGTTCATTTAGAGTCTGTGGGCTGTCAAATTGTGGGTATTGAATATGTGAATCAACGCTTTGCGTTGAACTTGAAAGGAAGACTGTCGCCTTCGCAAGTTAAGGGATTGACTTATCTGAAAGGAAAAGCAGATTTAGAAGTACAAGTTGAGCTACCACCTCCATTTTGGTTAACGCCCAAACCAATGTTGGAAGCGACCGGCAACGGTCTACTGAAAAGTGTATTGTTAACTGTAAAACATCGGTTAATGCACCAATTGCTGCTGGATTATCGTAAATGGGCAAGTGTTCCAGCTTTGGGAATAGAAAACAGAGAAAATACCTCCTTAATTCCCACTTCCCAGACTCCACTCCCCAGCCCTTAGTCAGTGGCAACAAGGACGAAAGGAGAGCCGATGCCAGCGTGAAGGGCCATATTCTTCCAGAGCTTTTATGTGTCGAGCGGTGCCATAACCCTTGTTGGCATCTAGATCGTATTGCGGGTATTTACGAGCCAAGCGAAGGATGAGATCGTCTCGCCATACCTTAGCCAGAATACTAGCAGCGGCGATCGCTACCAACTTTTCATCTCCCTTCACCACCGATTGTTGTGGTATCGGTAAATCCGGAAGAGCCCACTTGCCATCAATCAGACAAACAGAGGGCTGCACCTTCAGTTTGATCACAGATCTCCGCATTGCCAACAACGATGCTCGTAAAATATTGAGGCGATCGATTTCCCGGACTGAAGCTATACCGATTTGGTAATCTAACGCCACAGCCCGAATCCGATCGGCAAACCTCCTTCGCCCAACATTAGTCAGTTGTTTGCTATCTTTTATCCCCGCAGCAGCTAATTCCGCCCAAGCGGCATCCGGTAAAATTACAGCTGCCGCCACTACAGGACCGAACAAACAACCTCGCCCGACTTCATCAACACCTGCAACCAGCTCGGTAAAGAGGGAGTGGGGGAGTGGGGGAGTGGAGGAGTGGGGGAGTGCTGCAATTATCAGATCCTTCATCTTCATTTTTCCATCTCCCATTTCCCCATCAGCCATCACCGTGAGTTATTTGCAACTAGCAATTTTACCGATCGCTCTCACCGTCAGTAGCCGAGGAACGGCGACGACGCCGACGCCGCAGCAACAAAGAATCGCCATTATCCGATTCGCTCGATGCGATCGCTACAGGCTCAGGATCGGGATCGACACTTTGCTCGATGCTGTCTGTATCTTGGATGTCGAACGATGGCTCGGAGTCAAAACTTTCCTCATCAGAGTAGTTAGGAATTCCCCTGTCCGGTGCTTCTGTATAATCGCGATCGATCTCCTCTGTTCTAGATTGAGCCGGTTCAAAAGCAACATCTTCGTCTGCTTGTCCTGGCAACTTCACAATTATAGTTGCGGCTTTGGGATTTTTAAGTTGGCGATTTAAACGTACCAGAGGGGACACACCCATAAAAGCATAAACTTGCTGTTCCTCTGGAGTCATTTCTACAGAAACGATTTCCGGCGGTACAGTTTCTGGCTTCACAGGACGCTCTATGCGCGAGCTGTCGAGGCGAAGTCCTTTCGGCCCCGTTGGCGAAAACACCTTTGAAGGCAAAGGTTCTGGCTCACTCATCCATTTGGAATCGTTTGATATGGAGCTAGGTGATTTAGTGGGAGACACAAACTCATTCGGCTTGGGCGACTCTTCTTCCAAACGTCCACCTTCACCAATACCCAGGCGGCGACGACGGCGACGGCGAGAGTTAGCTCCCAAACCGCGTTCTTGATAGTTGGGATGATTCATCATATCCAAGTCAAGATCGGAACCGGGAGCCATATCATCTGCATAACCCTCTGCATCCCAGAAGTTATCCTGTCCGGCGGTTTCTCGCACGACTTCGCTTTGTCCGTAGGGTGCGGGTAGTACGGGACGACTCTGGAAGGAAGCAGATCCAGCACTTTCTGGAATTTCATCTGCCGATGGGAAGATGCGTTCCCGCAAGGATGGTGACGCCGATTCGCGGACTGGCAGTATCGCCGTTTCTCGTTCGCGTGGCGACTGCAATGGAGATTCGCGATTAGCGGCTTCTCCTGGTAGATGTACTAAATGACCCAATCCGCCGCAAGTAGCGCAAGGACGACCGAATAGTTCGTAAATGTTTTGGCCTTGCCGCTTGCGAGTCAATTCCACTAAGCCGAGTTCGGAGAGCTGGGCAATTTGGGGCCTTGCTTTGTCAAATTTGAGCGCTTTGTTGAAATGTTCCAGTACCTGCAACTGGTCGCGGCGCGAATCCATATCGATAAAGTCAACAATAATTACACCAGCCAAATTCCGCAGGCGCAGCTGGCGGGCAATTTCTGTAGCCGCTTCGCAGTTTGTCCACAAAACCGTTTCCCTAGCTGTAGCCGATCGCGTAAAAGATCCAGAGTTGACATCGATCACGGTTAGCGCTTCTGTCGGCTCGATAATTATATAACCTCCAGAGGGGAGATCTACTCTAGGTTTAAGAGCTTCTTTAATAGCCGCGTTGACGCGGAAATATTCCAAAACCGAGAGGCGATCGCGGTGCTGATCGATCAAAACTCCTTGCGGTGTCCTTCCCCCACTCCACGTCATTAAATGCTGCTTCACTCGCTTCACGCCAGTGTGCGAATCTACAACGATGCGATTTACATCCTCGCTGTACATATCTCGCAGTACGCGCTGGACAAAATCATCATCTCGATTCAGCAATGCGGGTGCCCGCGTTGAGATAGCTTCTTGTTGAATAGCTTCCCACTGTTTTTGCAGCGCTTCCAAATCTTCTATAATTGCTTCTTCTGGGCGATTTTCTGCTTCTGTTCGCACTAACAAACCCATACCTGCTGGTTTGAGCAGAATCGCCAATGCTCTGAGGCGATTGCGTTCGCTTTCACTTTTTATCCGCCGCGATAAATTGACGCCTCGGCCAAATGGCATTAGCACTAAATACCGTCCGGGTAAGGTAATATTGCCAGTCAGTCTGGGGCCTTTGTTTCCGGTCGGCTCCTTCATCACTTGTACTAAAACTTTCTGCTGGGGTGTTAGCAGTTCTGTAATTGCTCCAGCAGTACGTTTTAGGCGCAATGGCCCTAAATCGGATACGTGAATAAATCCGTTGCGTTCCGGGTCTCCAATGTTAACAAAAGCCGCATCTATACCAGGAAGTACATTTTCTACAATGCCTAGATAAATATCACCAACTTGGTGATTTCCTGTGGCAACAACTAATTCTTGAATTTGATCTTCGGAAAATACAGCAGCGATGCGATGCTGCTCAGCGATAATAATTTGCTTTGGCATTCAAATTCCTCAAAAATTAGCAATGCTCGATCGTTCATGGTTCATCACAATTTCCCCATGAGCAATTCTCCAATGAACAATCGTTAAATTTGCCCCTGTAGGTGGGTAGGGGTTTCCTCTGTTGTACGGATTTGTAACGATGGTTTTAATAACCACAATTGTGGTAATAAAACAACCCTGTTCAAAAATCCGTCTTTAAAGGAGTCACAAGGTCGCGTTTATCAATTAAGGTGCGTAGTACCCTTCTATGCAGATTAGGCACTAATATTTCGCTTTTGACGAATTAGGAAGTCTCAAAGTTCTGCGGAAGTCAGTTTTAGCCAGCATCCGTTATTTCTTTATTAACGGTGGCACCCTTAAAGGCTGCTTCAGCCTGCAACTTGTTCCGATATTGGGCTCGTAGGCGAGTCATATTTTTAACCGATTCAACGAGCCAACATCTAAAAGTATCTCGACGTGAGCTACGCCAAAGGGCATGAAATTGATGTTACCTAATCTACCCTACATAGAGGGTTTTGCCCTACAGTTAGTATTGGGTTAGATAAGGGAAGCGCTTACAGCGGGTTCTCTTAACAGTTGAGGTTGCCGTTCTGGAAAACTTACTCAAACTTACTCACCAGACCTGGAAAGGCTGATTTTACAAAGTTTGACGTTTCCTTCCTGCTTCATCGAATCCTTAACGGCAGTGCCATTAAGTTGGTGTGACCCTCCACAGGCAATACCCGTTGAACTAACGGTTAAAGGAGATTAACAAGGCTAACTAAATAGAAAAGGCAAAAGAAACAAAGGAGTTACTCCAGCTCAGTTTCTACTTTTTGATTTTTACTTGCCTGTTGGGGATGTTACCCCATACTCAAGCACGATCGAATGTTGTTTACAGAGTTGACCGCTCGCTAGGAGTTTTGTTAGCGCTTCGCGCCGCTGCGCTAACGGAGCCACTGACTCCTATTTTTCGTTCACTCTAAAAGGAATCTTATCACATTTTTGTTGACGCTCTCATACTACAGTCGGGTGATTGGTGCTATAAGGCTCTAAAATTAGCCTCAATCGGTGAGTGTGAAGCAGTTGCAATTCCAGCTCGCACACTTGTTCGAGCATATAAATGATATGTTCGGGTCGCAACAGGTTGCCGTCATTACGGCTCATACCAACATAACGAAGTACTTGAGATGGGTGGGTGCGATCGGGTGAAACTGGATCTGACCTACCGTTGAGATCGCGACTTTCTTCCTGAATTTCTAATTCAAACAGTCGCTCGCGCAGATTTACGGTATGTTTGTTGCCTGACTTGGTTGTTTGTTCCCACCAAATCGCATCGCGATGCTTAATTGCTTCAATCCAGTTCTGCCATTGGGCTGAGGTGACCTCAGCATAACTTGTCAAGGTGATTGAATACTCTGCCGCTGCCAATAATTGTGTAGCGGAAGGAGTTTTCAGATCGACTTCTTCAACCCGATAGATAGGAATGTTACTGGGCATTTGGCTGACTAACTTTGCTTGGAAAGTTGCCACATCCATCTGCCGAGTCAACTCAAAGTCTACTATATCTCCGCTACTGGTAGCTCCCAAGGGCAGAGCATTGGCAATGGAAATGCGGGGACTGGCATGAAAACCATTTGTGTAAGCGATCGGTATTGACGCCCGCCGCACGGCGCGATCGAACAAGCGGGCCAAATCTAGATGGCTGACTAATGCCATATCGCCCAGCTTGCCAAACCAAACGCGCAGTCGCTGCACTCGCTCTTGTTTGGGGGCGAAATGCCCTGCAAATTGAGGTATGGCGCTCGGCGGTACGATCGTATTATGACCGAAATCGACTCCACAGACACCGCAGTGAGAGCAGCCTTCAAACGAGCAATCCGGTACTGTCGCCGCTTCTAAAGCTTTTTGCAGGTCGGCTTTGAGCCAATTTTTATCAATTCCGGTATCGATGATATCCCAAGGTAGAGGTTTATCGAGATCGGCAATTCCCAATGGGGAAGAATGTTCCCCTGTTCCGATTACCCACTCCCCCTTTTCTACCAGGCGATATTTCCAGGTGAGGTCGGATTCGGCGATTGCTTGTCCCCAAGCTGCATAAGCTCGCTCTATGCTATCAAACCAAGAATCCATTCCCGCACCCAATTCCCAGGCGCGACGCAATACAGATGCCAATCTGCGATCTCCTCGTCCGACAAAATCTTCCATTGCCGAAATGCGAACATCGGTGAAGTTTGCCTTCACTCCTCTCATCCGCCGAAATTCCTCCCGCAGCAGTGCTTGTTTGCGTTCAAACTCGGCTGTAGAGACGGAATGCCACTGAAAAGGTGTGTGCGGTTTGGGTGTAAAGTTAGAAATGGTCAGGGTAAAGTTGAGCGGTTTTCTACCTTTTACTCTGCATTGCTGCTGTAACCAACGGACGGTTTCCGCAATACCCAACACATCGACATCGGTTTCTCCTGGCAAGCCGATCATAAAGTATAGCTTTACCTTATCCCAGCCTTGTTCGTGAGCTGTTTTGACACCGCGCAGCAGTTCTTCGTTCGTCAAACCTTTGTTGATGATGTCGCGCATCCGCTGAGTGCCGGCTTCGGGGGCAAAAGTTAAGCCGCTCTGCCGCGTACCGCCGATAATGTTGGCAATATTCTCGTCAAACCGATCGACGCGCTGACTGGGAAGGGAGAGAGAAATATTTTCGTCTTTGAGACGGTTTTTAATTTCGATCCCGACTGCGGGTAGTGCCAGATAGTCAGAACAGCTGAGGGATAAGAGGGAAAATTCGTTATGTCCGGTTTCTCGAATACCCTGTTCGATCGCTTCTATGACTTGTTCCGGTTCCACATCTCGTGCCGGTCGGGTCAGCATTCCCGGTTGGCAGAATCGACAACCGCGAGTGCAGCCGCGCCTAATTTCTATTGTGAGGCGATCGTGTACTGTTTCTACATAGGGAACCAGTCCGATCGAATAAGCTGGTATGGGAGTTGCCACTCGCCGTAAAATTCGTTCTGGAACATCCGGGCGATTGGGATGGACTGAGCCATCATCTGCCATATCGTAGAAACGAGGCACATAGACTCCCGGTATCTGTGCCAAATCTAGGAGTAATGCTTCTCGGCTCAAATTGGCAGTTTTGCCTTCTTCCAGCACTAAGCCGATTTCCGGTAAAAGTTCTTCCCCATCTCCCAAAGCAAAGAAGTCGAAAAACTCGGCGTAAGGTTCGGGATTGGAGGTTGCTGTTTGTCCCCCGGCAAAAATCAGCGGGTAGTTATTGCTGGCGGCGCGTTCTTTCCACGTTAAAGGAATTCCAGCCAAATCTAGCATTTCTAGGATATTGGTTGCTCCCAGTTCGTAGCTGAGGCTGAAACCCAAAATATCGTAATCTGTGAGAGGCCGACGGGACTCGACGGCGAACAGGGGTGTATGAGTCGATCTCAGTTTGGTTGCTAAATCGGGTGCCGGTAAGTAGGCGCGATCGCAAAGTTGTCCCGGCTGAGCATTCAGGATGTTGTAGAGAATTATATGCCCCAGATTAGACGCCCCAACCTCATAAACTTCTGGGTAAGTCAATACCCAGCGCACCCTTGCTTCATCCCAAGACTTATGTACCGCTCCTAACTCATTACCCAAATAGCGAGCCGGTTTGAGAATATCTGATGTTAGTAATTCTTCTACTGATACTGCCACAACAAAATTCTGGGAGAGATTTCACCAGATAAGGCATTTGTAGTGTGTCTGCCCTATCAATCTAATCATACTTGTTCTTATGCGTGGCAGGCGACCCTGTTACGGGAGAGATTTCACAGTTGGTGGCTTTACTCATGCCAAAACTCTGCTTCCGCCGGAAAGTGGGCAAACAAGCAGGTCAGGCACACTTAAAATTTTTGCTCAAATTCTTAACTATCTAGCGATGTCGTGTTGTTACTGCATTAACTGCGCGGCCAATCTTGTTGGCTAACAACCTATTGCAGCTTCAAAGGCGGCGCGACTTGCAAAAATCTCAAACACTCTATCGAGCTGAGTTAACTCAAAAATGATCCGAATTGAGGGTGAAACGCAAGAGAGGCCAAAGTGCTGGTTTTGCGTTTGAGCCTGAGTCAGAGCAGAAACCAACACCATCAGGCCCGCGCTGTCTAAAGATTCTACCTGCTCCATGTCAACCAGGACAACCGCTTTGCGATCGGAGGACATAGCTACTGTTAGCTGGCGTCCAAATTCAGGCGCGTTGGCGGCGTTGATGTGGCCTTGAGGTCTAACTACGGTCATTTGTGAAGATGCAAGTGTTGTCTGCACGATCTAATCCCCCTTAACACAAAATTAAATTGTCGCCGTCTATGCCTTTGACTTTATACGCTAGCTGTCAGTATTGACTACTGTCTTTAGGCATTTTTACGGAATCTTCATCCAGATAGGGCACTTTTTTAAAGTTTTGAGAAAGAAGTCCCGCTTAAAAGTAAGCAAAGATACGCAATTATGGCCTCAGATACTCTGAGGCCATCGCAAATTGAGTCAGTGTTTTCACGTAGGCAGTTACCACAGGTAAACAAGACTGACCTGCTAAAATTGAAAATGAAATTTGTGTCTAATGAACAGGGTTAGACGATCGCATCCTCCCAAAGGCAGATACTGAACATTATTGTTGTGAAAAATAGTTGCACCCTAGCTGCACAAGCCTCTGTTTTGCCTACATCAGTTCATCGGCATTTCCGGAAAGGCAGAAAATTTGCTATTTCTTAGCAAGGGGGTTTCAAGGCATCTACGAAAGCCTATAGCACCTTAAATGATTGCGTAAGGACGCCAGAATCTCACCTTGCACAAACCCACTAAAATATCTGATTAATAGAGGAACCCTTATTGAGAGTAAATCATAAGTTTTAGCAATCTACTGTGAGTGAGATCACTTAGAGTAATGGTTTTAGATCACTCGCACCGAAAAGTATAAGACAGAAAATTGGTACATGAAGGAGTTCTGCCCACAACCGTGGAAGCTAAAAACGCGATTCGTCAACTTGTAGAAAAAGCTCTCTTTAGTCGGCGATTGACGCCGGACATAGAGAATGAAATCAACTATGAACTAACGCGACTGGGTTACATCTCGGACGTGGATTACGAAGCGCTGGAACTATTGATGGATGAGATGGATGCCGGTCGAATTCAGTTGGTGTCCAGTTATTAACAGGACACTCTTCTAGATTAGGGGCCAAGGGATTTTATTGATACTCAAAAAATTAGTGCGGTTCGATCGTGAGCCGTAGAAAGCTGAGCTATCAACCCAGAGACGATCGCCAACCTGACTAAATTATTGAGTTGGCGATGGGTATCTTGATAAAACTAAGATACTCTGCTTTATGGAAAAATTGGGTTGAAAACTCCGTCGTTCTACAACGGCTTTTGGTAAAATTGAACGCAAGCGGAAGACAAGATGTAGTTGTGGCATACGAACTTACTCGCTGGATAAAGACTAATGCCACCAATCCGAATGGGTTGCCCCAATGCCTCACTGCCCTCTAACAAAAATATGGCATAGGTGGGAGAAAATAGAAATTAAATACCGTAGGGCATACGGAAATTCACGCTTGGGGAGTAGTCCTTGCAGAGTGCTTGCTGTAAAAGGTGTAGTCGGACTAGACATGAAACTGTAAGACCAAAGCTAAGTTTACTTAGTGGCGGCAGGATTCAACCCAAGAATCTTCGTACCTTTAGGTCGAGGAGTGTCAAACTCGGAAATCTAGGATTTAAAATAATTTTGGTAAGCCAGCCAAACTTGGCGGATGAAATCCTGGAGATGTTGATGCGCCAGCTGAGTGTTATGTGTTTGAGTTTTTGATGTCTGTAGGTGTGTAAAAAGCGGTATGACCTCAACATCAAGGGCTGGACGAAATAAGATGGAAGGCCAAACCAGATCTGCACCTTGACGCAGGTCATACAATGTGTATTGCTCTGAGCCTGCATTCTCATAACACACAGGTATGGCGATCATCAAGGGACGTACCCAGCACATCTGACGGGATTCAATAATTTGAATGACTTCTGCGTAGAGGCGGGTAGCCTGATGCTCTAAACAGACTATTTGACTAGGCTGAAAGTTGACAGCAGAAATCATTACTGCTTGCTGCTCTAAAAGCTGCTCTGAAAAACTTACCTGAATTAAGTTTAACCAAATTTTGCTCTATAGTTTTAGTAGCGGTGCCTGGGTTGGGTGAATAGCCGATCGCCCAGATCGGAATCCCGCACCACTACCTGAACACCCAGGCTGTCTTGTCAGTTGGCTGGGCGATGGAGTTCTGGAAAAAATTCCTATCTGGGTGACTAGAACTGAAATTGGATGATATAAATAAGTATTAAGGACTATAAAGGGATAACCATAATAGTGCTTTTTGTTACTCAGCACTGAGAAACAGCCGCAAAGTGGGCAGCAAGATAAACTGAGCAAAAACTCAAAAAATTGAGTTTTTGGGACAAATTCTTGGTTTGAGTGGCCAAAGCAAACGGTTACAGCATTTAAAATGCAATTCCTAAATCTTACGGAGATCGGGCTGTTGTGTAACAAATTTGGATGAGTAGGTTAATGTTATCGAAGTTACAGGGAGGATAGAGCAGTGTCTGTCGAGACCCTTGAAAAACGTTCAACGTCTCGTAAACTTGCGCCTCGCTATCGGGTGCTACTGCATAACGATGACTTCAATCCAATGGAGTATGTTGTGCAGGTATTGTTGACAACGGTGCCAAATCTCACGCAACCTCAAGCTGTCAGCATTATGATGGAAGCTCATAATAGTGGGATTGCGTTGGTGATTACCTGCGCTCAAGAACACGCAGAGTTTTACTGCGAAACTCTGAAAAATCATGGCTTGACCAGTACTGTTGAACCTGAAGAGTAGCTAAAAATAGGGGTTATTTGAAACCAATTAAATTCGATCGCGTAGCTAGCTACCCTGCCCCTATTCGCCTAGCTATATTTTTGGTAATTTTATTGCTGCTATGGTTGCCGATCGCAGCACCGATTAATTTTATAGTTATGGACAGAAACTCAGCTACAATCCTGACAATGGGATTGTTATTTGTGGAGTTTTTGTTGCTGCTGAGAATTTGGGGTAAAAAAGTCTATCGGCAATCCCATTTGCTGAAAAACTATGGTTTGGTAAGCACACAGCAAAATCTCTTAGATTTGTTAAAGGGGCTGGATATTGCTTTGGTTTTTACCCTTGGTTTGTTTGCGATCGAGGGTATTTTTGGTTTGGTTATTTGGCAGAATTCAGAACAGTTACCCAGAACAATTTTAGAAGGCTTAATTAGCGCTTTAGGGGTGGGTTTTGCGGAAGAATTAGTATTTCGCGGTTGGTTGTTAGATGAATTGCAGCGAGATTATCGCCCCAATACCGCTCTCTGGGTAAATGCAATTATATTTGCCAGCCTCCACTTTTTGAAGCCATTTAATGAGATGATTCGCACCTTACCTACATTTCCAGCATTGTTGCTCTTGGGGTTAACTTTAGTGTGGGCGAAGCGCGGAAGTAAAGGTAAACTGGGATTGTCGATCGGTCTTCACGCTGGCTTAGTTTGGGGATATTACATTATTAATGTAGGGCAATTGGTGAATTTTTCCGATCGAGTTCCTGAATGGGTGACGGGAATCGACAAAAATCCTTTAGCTGGAGTGATGGGATTGATATTTTTGGGTATTTTGGCATTTTGGATGAGAAAGAGGGCGAAGGGTATAGAAAGCGATCGAATTTTTCCAAAATAAGTTTAATCACGACAATTTTTGTAACTCTTCTCGAAGGACACGACGCAGAGTATCTTCCAAAGGTTCTTTGCGCTGCTGAATATATTCGCGTAAGGCGTTGTTAATTAGCGTTTGGTAATTACCTCCTCCCGCTGCGTTGACTTCCGCACGAAACCAGGCCAGAATGTCATCATCAAGGCGAATTGTGATGCGTGTTTTGCCTGGTGGCGTTGAGTCGATAGCTCCTGGTTTTCCCTGAGTGAAATCGTATTCTTCCTTCATTTGTTCAAATAGCGTGGGTCAATTGTGTTAAAATTGGGTGACCTTTAGTATAGATAGAAAAAACAGATGAACTGGAGAGAATATATCCATTCTAATCCAAATATTCTGGTAGGTAAACCAGTTGTGAAAGGAACTAGGTTATCAGTGGAGTTTCTGTTAGGTTTATTTGCAGTTGGATGGACAGAAGCACAAGTTTTGGATAATTATCCTTCTTTAACTTCTGAAGCATTGAAAGCAGTATTTGCTTTTGCGGCTGAATGTATGCGCGAGGAATCTTTCTTCACAATTCCATTGATGGCTGAGGCTGAGTAATGCGGTTTTTGGCTAATGAGAACTTCCCTCGTAGCAGCGTAAGGTATTTACGTGATGCTGCTTACGATGTGGCTTACGGTACTGAAGATGCTGTGGGTGCAGAAGATCGTGAAGTTCTAGCGCGTGCAGTGAATGAAAACCGAATTATACTTACGTTTGACCGAGATTATGGTGAATTAATTTACCGACTGGGAATGCGATCGCCCATTGGTATTGTTTATTTTCGTTATCAACCTTTGACACCGGAAGAACCTGCTGAAAATTTACTTCGCTTATTAAATCTAGAAGGTTTGTCTTTGTCAGGAAGATTTACAGTGGTGGAGCGATCGCAGATACGTCAGCGTCCGCTACCTTGAGGAAATTAGGGTATATGGCAATTTTCTTTTGGCAGTTGGATAGTAATAGTTTCGGATTAATTGATATTTTTAGTTTAATTTGAATGAAAGCCACTTAATTAATCACTTTAATGGATTGCTAATAAAGCCCCATTTTCCGTTTATTTCTACTTCTGCTAATCCGATAGAAGAGAACCACTTTGCAGCATCGAATTGAGGCTCAACTATTAGGTTTCCCTTTGTGTCTATATAGCCCAATTTATTACCAATTTTGACTGCTGCAAGTCCTACTTCGTCAGAATAACTAAGAACATTATCAAATTGGGCAAAACCAGATCCCAAGATGGGAATACGAGTGAGAAAATGCCCCACTGGTTTCAACATCAATCCTACTGCTACAGCAACGACTAAAGAACCAACTCCACCAGCTAAAGCATTAAACCACCATCGTTCAGTAATTTGTTTCGCCATCTGCGTATCCTTGAATCAAGGTAGATGATGGTATCAATTTTGGCACAAGAAGCCGAAATAGGAAGGTAAAGAGGTGCTAATCCCTTACCAGATGGTGTTTACAGTCGATAATTGAATCCTCCTGTCCCGACTAATCAAAGGGACTCGCAGGTGTAAAGCTGTAGCGGCGATAATACGATCGGGTAAATCTGGGACTTGAGTTCGATCGACAAGCTGTAGAGTTCGGGCTATATTGCGATCGAAGGGTACTTCCGCCAATACCGCATCGTTCCTGTCAACAGCTTCTAGCAAGCGATCGAAAGTATCCGCCGGAATTCGCCCTCTTTCACTCAAATAGACAATTTCAGCTAACGTAATGGAGGAAAAACCTACTCGCTCGCCATCTGCTGCTATCTGCGCGATTAAATTTTGGGCAGTTATAGAAAGTCGATTATCCCCGAAAATGTACCAAATCACCGCATGGGTATCAGCAACAGCACTTACCACTAGATATCCTCCCTTGGGAAGTTTGCCCATTCCTCCCGACGTGCTTCGTCAATTTCCTCTGCCGAAGGTGCATTTCCCAAATCGGCACACAGTCCCCATAATGATTTAGTGGGAGTAATTTGATTAGAAACTAACTCCTTTTCTATATCAGGTACTAATTGCTCAATCAAACGCACCTTGTCTACAGGTGAAAGCTGCTTCGCTAAGTTCAAAACTTCTTGTAATTGCACAACTTTTTCCCTAGAATATTTGCCTAAATTCTAGCACTGCTCTAGCGACTTCCCATACGGATTATCCCATTTGAACCAGCCATACCAAAAACACCAAAATTTGCTCTACAGGCAGTAAGGGATAATCAAGTAAAGTAAGGAAAAAGCGATCGAAGCATCAATTAATCTTGTGCATTTCTCAGTTCCATTTCCCTTATCTTCAAAGGAATTTGGATTTTTTGCGGTGGTAATGTCACTTCTGCCAGAATAGTACCAATCAAACAAACTCCTACTAAACTAACTCCTTGCAAATTGGCATCTTCTAATTCAGCACAAAGTAGATTTGCGCCTGTCAGATTTGCACCAGTTAAATTTGCGCCGCGCAAGTCTGCTTCTTCCAAGTTGGCATTACTTAAAGTCGCGCCTTGTAAATCCGCCTGACTCAAATCTGCACCTTGTAAATTAGCGCCGCTGAGATTGACACCGCGCAAATCAGCACCGCGCAAATCTACCCCTTTTAAGTTAACGCTCATTAAATTAGCACCGCTTAAAAAAGCACCAGCAAACGTTGCTTGAGTCAATTTCGCTCCCATTAAATTAGCGCCGCGCAGGTTACTTCCGCGCAAGTCAGCACCTGTTAAATCAGCTTGCATCAAATTAGCGCCTAGTAACGTTGCTCTTAAATCGGTTGCCATTAATTGAGCGCTTAATAAATTGGCTCCTTCTAAACGCGCACCTTCCAGTTTAGCGCCGCTCAAATTAGCGCCAACCAAGTTAGAACCTGCGAGGTTAACACCTCGTAAATTGCTGCCTGAGAGGTCTTCATCTTCTAAATTCGCTCCCGACAGATGTTTGAGTTTACCCGCACGAATCGCTTCAATATCCATAAATTTTAAAAAGAGATTGTTTGTTGATAAGTTTTGGCTTCGGTAGGCAATAAAGGTTCGACCAGCCACATTCCAGATGTTACTCTAGGCGGTGCGATTGGTAAGTTTAATCCCTGTTGCAAACTCATCACTAACAAGGACAAAGTTTCTACTAATTTTGGTTCCCAACGCTCGCCTGATTGAGCTTGACAATCTGCCAAAGCTTTAGACAAGATTTCCTCGCGGTTGAAGTTTTCCGATCCTTCTTTAAACAGTTGAATAACCCGCGCCTCAAAATGCGCGACCAGCCCCAAAATTCTCGATTCCAAAGGTATGTCTTCGCCAGCAAAACCGCCTGGGGTGCCGTTGCCGTTCCACCACTCGGTTTGGTGTGTGATAATATGTGCGATCGCTTGCAATCTCGGCATCGCACGCAACACCTCTATACCCGGTTGCAAATGGCAGCAAGGCGCTTCCTCCAAACCAGTAACTGCTTTTACTCCCAAAGGAACTAATCCGTGCAATAAACCCGCAAGGCGCAATCTTTTCAACTGCCAAGCAGGCAGATCCAACAACTGCCCCATCACTTCTGCTAACGCGGCTACTTCCGCAGTTGCCATTGGATTTCCTGTGTTTGCCAACTCCATCAGCTGCGCCATTCTTACAAAGGCTTGCAATTCGTTGGAAAATAAGTTGACATCCAATTCTTCTTGATGGGAAGCCTGCATTTCTTCTGCGATTAAATCGTGCTGACTTGTTTGCAAATAATGGACAACGCGGGAAACAATTTCCCCCAAATTATCTTGTTCGGCGCTAGCAGCTTGAGCGGTGATTTCTTGCACTTGGGCGGTTAATTTTTGTTGCAGTTCCGGGTTGTATTTACCGATGTGTGCGATCGCTAATTCTACTGTCTCCAATACTAACGCCGGTTCAAACGTCCAAAACCCGTAAAATTTACGTTCGAGGTCTGACTCTGGTAGCCCAGAAGAGCCATAATCTGACTCAGATAACTCTTGACAAAGTACCATTGCTGTGTAGCTGGGCGATAGAATCATTAAGTGCCATTCTTGCCCTACGGGATCGTTTGGTTCCAGACTGATGAGGGCTACATTTGCCAGCTTGCTGGTGGGGTGTTCGGCAAAGCCGGTATCTGGCGACGCCATAATCACTATTTGGCGAGATTTTTGGGCTATTTCGTGATAGCGATCGGCTTCTTGCAGATACCATTTGCCGCGTTGAAATGCCGTAATCGTTAACGGCGCAGTGTTTGAAGTTAATATACTATCTTCTAAGGCGTGGCATAGAGCAACTAAAGTGTTTTTGTAATAGACTCCGAATCGCAGCGGTCTAGGGCTGGATTTATGGGCATCTGACAACAGTTGTAAAATGGAACCTTCTAACATAATTTTATTTAACAAACCGCAAAGAAGCAGAGAATTGAGAGCTTTCAAGAAACAGCATAATGTAGAGACGTTTCATGAAACGTCTCTACATTTCTCACACAGAGACTAACTGTTTTTCTTTCGATTCGATCGGTGCATTGAGGGCTGCTTCCAAATCAGCACAACCGAGTCTTTCTTCCAAAATTCGCATAACTTCGCGTCCGAAGTCGTTGGGATTTTGACGCCATGCCAAAAGACAAACTTCGCCAAAGAAGGAACCCAATGGTTCTGGATTCCATAATAATTTTTTAGCTGTCCACGGCATGAGGCTCATGGGGTTATAACCTGGTTTGAGGATATTATTCTCAAAGGCGTATTCTTCTAAATGAGTATGCGGTTGTAACCCAATAAAGAAGATGGCCGGTTCGACTTTATCCGCCCCAAAGATTTTCTCTAGTTCGCGATGGTAGGCTATTGTCTGGCGAATCGTTTCGGGACGTTCGTCGATGACATTAAACGAGTAGTTTACCGAAACTAGGTCATTAAATCCAGCTGCTTTCAAATCGCGACAGTTTTGCAAAACGGTGCGGAGGTTATATCCCATCCGCATTTTCCGCACGAGTTCTTGAGAACCGCTGGTGATGCCGATTTCAAAATAATTCATCCCCGTTTTTACCATCAAGTCGCACAACTGGGGTGTCAAGTTGTCCGCCCTGATGTAAGCTGCCCAGTGGATATCGTTCATACCGGCATCGATGATTTTCTGCAATAACTCTAAGGCATCGTCGATAAATCTGCGAGCGGGGATAAACTGGGCATCGGTGAACCAGAAGTTGCGAATGCCTCTATCGTAGAGTTGGCGGATCTCCGCGACGACTTCATCTGCGGGATTGATGCGTACCTGTTTGCCTTCTATCACCGTATATATGCAGTAGCAGCAGTTATGGGGACAACCGCGTTTTGTTTGCACGCCGATGTAGAAGTCTTTTTCTTGGAGATAATAGGTAAACTCAGGCCAAATTGTTTCGATATAGTCGTAGTTGCAGGCTGTTTTTTCGATCGCAGTCGGTGCTTCGTGGATCATACGATCGCGCGGTGCCGTCTCTCCCACAACATAACACCGTTCATCTCGAAAATCCTGCCCCCGCAAGAGTTTTTCCAGCAGCGTTTCCCCTTCGCCCACAGAAACGATCGTTCCCTGTGGCAAACTTTTACCCAACTGCTCGTAAAATACGCTCACTGCACCACCACCGACAACTGCTCGCGCTTCTGAATGATATTTCTTAGCACGATTTAACCCTCTTCTAATCAATCCCTGGTTGCGCCAGAGTTCTGTATAGTAGGCTGTGGTTACGCGCAGACCTCCCATAGCTCCCCGCAATCTGATCAGCGGATTGGCAGCGTAATAAAACTCAAAGGCGTGCTGGAGAGGGTTACCACCTCTACCTCCCACTGGTGCGTATATTTGGATATCTCGCCACGAAAATACCAGCAATGTGGGTTTGAATTCATCTACACAAGTATCCAAAGCCGTGCCAAAGTCTAAAGGTGGCACCGTTCCCAGGTCGAAAATCCGCTGTTGTAATCCTGGAAACAGCTTGTGCAGATGATCTGCTAAGTAAACAACCCCGATCGGGAAGATGGGATTGCAGGGTAGGCGAACGTAGAGTATACGGGTTTCCGTCATGGACTTCTGTATTCAGGATTGCTATGACTCCACTATCGAAGCAACAGTCACACAGGAGCTGGGAGCCATCGCTACCTGTGATGCTCTTCTAAGAAATTTTTTATTATTTTCATATAACTTTACGATAACATTCGTCTTTCTCAGCGATAGAGTAATTTCGCTGAAATTTCTCGGAATGGTTTTCAGCCAACTTGGCTCGTTGGGATTAATTGCCAAAATTAATCCTGCTTTGAATGTGCCCCAACACTATGGCCCAATGACAGGCAGATGGCAGCTATGAGACCGAAGCTTTAACGCAAGGCAAAGCGAACGTCTTCAACCGTAGTGTAGATTACACAATTTATCTCTATCTGAAGATAGAGATTTACTAAATTTTTCAAGTTGGTAGTCGCAGTTACAGCAAGTCGGGATCGCTAGTGTTAAGTTTTTTAATGTAACCAACTTTGGCACAGGTTTGCTTTAAAATCATGGCTCAAATACTCGATCCCCTACCGCCTAACTCCGGTGATGCGATTCTCTGCTGCTATGTCAATGCGACCAGCAAAGTTCAGATAGCACGGATCTGCAACATTCCCAACTGGTATTTCGAGCGAGTAGTTTTTCCAGGTCAACGGCTCGTGTTTGAAACAATGCCAGAGGCAGTGCTAGAAATTCATTCCGGGATGATGGCAAGTGCTATTTTATCAGACAAGATACCTTGCGATCGCTTGCGAGTTAACGATGAACCGCAACCTGAAACGGCCCCTACTCAAAAACAGCACGAACAAGATAAAGACAAAAATACCAAGTGGGAAGGAATTCGGAAAAATGTAGAAAAAACACCAATTTTAACAACTCCCGCCTTAGCAGGTGTAAGTTAAAATTGGATTTTCATAAACAGCCTCTTGCTAGATTGAGAATAAAAATTTAGACCTCTGTCTTCCAGAAGATCTATTTTTTCGGAGGAGTGAGGGATCTTAGAAAGACATGAGATAATACCCTTTTGTGCTAGGAATAACTAAAATGCTCATTGGTAAGTAAGAGCCGGTGAGCAAAGTATTCCTCGTTTCAACAAAGGGCAAAGCACTTTGAATTTACCAGATTTTATTTGGTTGTGGAGAATCGCCGCTTGGTCTATGGGATTTTCGCTGGTAGCTTACTTGCTGCTAGCTGCGAGCGGTATTTGGATGCTCTATATCAGACAGTCCAGAAGATCCCGACCTAATTGGTTGCGACCTCTACACTACTGGATTGGCGGCACGATGGTAGCTTTAGTATTGCTACTGCTGACGATCGGTATTGTCGGCACTTTAGGCCATTACGGTAGCCTAAATCATTCCATACACCTTCCATCTGGATTGGCTGTTGTGGGATTTGTACTACTTTCGGCTGGAAGTGCGACGTTAATCAGCCCCCAGTTTCCTTGGGCTCGACCTCTCCATATCGGAACGAATATTATTCTGCTCGTAGGATTTGCGTTGGTTTCACTCACTGGTTGGAGTGTCGTCCAAAAATATCTACCATAAGGAAAGCCTGTAAAAGTCGTAAATCTACTTAACGATTTATGAAGATATTTCTGTGGAGCGATTCTTTTAGGAGAAGATTAAGTGAATATACTGAATATTCTTATCCTAAATATGCTTCATGGTGTAAATATGTCTTACTCTCCTTTGGCATTGGGTTTCTTCGTTATTGATGGCGACGGTTTGCCGGTGGTAGAAAAATCTCACCAAGGTAATTACTCCCTGATTTTCCTCAACCGCAGTGACGCCGCTCGGTATTGCCAGCAGATGTCTGAGCTTCGCAGACTCTCGGCAAAAGATTGCGCGATCGCGACCATGCCGATCCATCAAATCCAAAGGTTACTGAGTCACGCCAAAATTCGCGTCTGCGTCATTCACAGCTGGGATGCTGTTGTAGCGTAATCTGGAAGCGACAAGAAACTATGATGCTTCCCTATTTTCCACGCAACCGTCATCTAAACTAGATGAGAACGCTAAGCACAAAGAATAATATATTTCCGTGTCAGATTACCCAGTCAATCAGTTGCAATCCCAGACAGATAGCTACTCTTCCAGCGCGAACGACACCCCAGCGCATCAACAATCAATTTTCCGTATTTCTCCTTTAATCCGGCTGACACTTCTGTGTTTATACGTATCGCTGACCGTACCTTTACCGTTTTTGGCCCAGGTGACAGCTGCTCCAGTGCCACCCATGCTACTGTGGTTGGGAATAGGGTTAGGGGCGATCGCTCTCTATGGCGCATTGAGCGAGCGGGTTATATTGGATGAGCAAGCGATCGGGGTAACATACCCTCGTTGGGTGCCCAGCTTTTTTCGGAAAGGTTGGTCGCTACCTTGGTCAGAAGTGCAAGATTTGAAATGTCGCACTACAGGTCAAGGAGGTCTGGTTTACTATTTTGTCAGTAAATCCGGAAAAGGCTATTTGCTACCTATGCGTGTAGTTGGATTTGCTCGCATGGTCAAGCAGGTAGAAGCTAAAACAGGGATCGATACGACGGATATTCGCCCTCTAGCTCAACCGTGGATGTATTTAATTTTATTGGCGGTCACGCTGATCCTGCTTTTGATTGATGCTTGGACGATTTTGACTGCTGTCAATCAGTATTAAATAATAGGTTAATCAATCAGTAATTTGTAGCCTTGCCAACAGCAGAAATTCCCCAACTACGACTAACTCAGGTGAGCTTGAGAGCTCCTGTAGGTTTGCAGTTTTTACTTAAAAATATTTCTTTTGATGTATTTACAGGCGATCGCATCGCCATTGTTGGGCCATCAGGTGCCGGGAAAACCTCTCTTTTGCGGCTGTTAAATCGGCTGAGTACACCCAGCGAAGGCTCAATTTATCTTGAAGATCGAGATATCCAGAAAATTCCAGTTATTCAGCTACGTCAGCAAGTCACTTTAGTGCTGCAAGAGCCTAAGCTTTTGGGGATGACCGTTCGGGAGGCGATCGCATATCCCCTGCTGCTCCGAAGTCTACCACAACAAGAAATTCAGGCACGACTCAATTACTGGACAGAACGCCTCCACATCCCAGAAGATTGGTTAGAAAGGACTGAGGTGCAACTTTCTGTCGGTCAAAGACAACTGGTAGCGATCGCTCGTGCCTTAGCAATCCAACCTAAAATCTTATTATTAGACGAACCAACTTCTGCTCTGGATGCCGGTCGTTCCGCGCATCTCCTGCGAGTTTCGATCCAGCTGGCAGAAGAAAATAAAATTACAATTTTAATGGTCAATCACCAGCTGGATTTGGCACAGCAGTTTTGTACAAAAGTTTTGCATTTCCAGCAGGGCGAGCTAATTGAAGAGTTAAAAGCCGATCGGGTAGATTGGAGTAACCTCCGCGAAACTTTTGTACGATTGGAACAACAAGCAGCTGAAGAATGGTTGTAAACTACCATTAAGCTAAATATGAGAGGCGATCTCCATATTTAGCTTAAGGTAGTTAATTTTTCTATTTTTTTGACTTTTAACTTTTATCCCCAATGGCTTTCTGTTGTGACCATTTTCGGTACAGAACGATCGGAATGTCTTTGAAAATGGGAGGTTTGATCTAGCGTTGATACAGACCCCCTAAGAAACTCCGGGTTAAAGCGATAGCCGACATTGCGGACTGTTTGAATTAGACTGGGTTGGCGCGGATCGGTTTCCAGCTTCTTCCGCAGCGAGAGAACATGAGTGTCTATAGTGCGGGGATTGTCGATCGCATCCGGCCAAGCTCTGTGTAGCAATTCAGAACGACTGAGGGGCAGTCCGTCCGCTTGCGCCAAGACATACAGCAAACTGAACTCTTGGGGAGTCAAATCGACCAGTTCTTCTTTAAAGCGGACGCGACGCTGTACCAAGTCAATTTTCAGATCGCCATAATCCAGATAGGCCGGCGGTAGAGTCATTCTGTTCCGTCTAATCAGCGCTTCAATTCGCGCCAGGAACTCCTGCATACCAAAAGGCTTGGTCAGGTAATCATCTGCCCCTGCTTTTAAACCGGCGACGATATCCGCTTCGGTGTTGCGGGCAGACAGCATGAGAATATATGGCCTCTGCTGTCGCAGCAGCCAGCCGCAAAACTCTAAAGCATCGCCATCGGGAAGTTCGGAGTCGAGAATTACCAATGTTGGTTGACGCAGATGAAACACTTCCCGCGCTTGATAGAGGCTGGCGGCTTGGAACACTCGGTATCCGGCCTGCTGTAAGTGCCAACCGAGCAGCGATCGCAGATGCGGATTTCCTTCAATAATTTGAATACCTACTGATCCCACGGAGGCTTGCTTTCCTTGCCTTTGTTAGATTCAAGTTAACAGAGCCGTTTAGAGAATTTTGTAGCGATTGCTACCTGACATTGAACTGTATTTTCATTTTTCAATACCATTGGACGATGGTTGAGATCGCCATCATCCCATTATTTTGATATTTTCGCCTCTAGCTTAGTACAGGTTACGCCATCTTGCTACCAACCAGTTTTCTACACATGGGCAATCGCCAGTAACGGCCAAAACAAAGGCTTTTTTTGCTTTATATCGTCAAATGCTGGCAGACTGCACCTGTTATCTGTTTGCGGTTATGCCAACCGAATAGCCAATCAGGCGGTAAGGACTTATCCTCGAACTCGCTAAAATGAAGGTAACGTAGCAATCCAGTTTGAATCGCCTTAAGCCCAAACTTGTGATTAACAATCGAGTGAGAGCTAAAGTCAGCGGATAGTTACAGCAATTTAAAAAATTGCTTAAGTATAGCGACCGATTGACTGAGAGATTCAACAGGGAGAAATTTGGTCGAACGCACACCCTATAACTTAACCTGTAGGTCGTGTAGATAAAGCCAAAATGCGCTCGCCTCGCTCGACAAAGCCAAAATCAAAGCTGGTTTTGACGGCAGGCGTTAATATATTTAAACACCAGACGATTTCAACTCACGACCATGCTTCAGGACACTCAAACCATTAGGCACTACCAAAAACTTACCGACGCCCTGGTCGATATGTGGAATCGGGGCTACAGATATGACAGTTTGCGTTTGTATTTAGATGGTTATATAGCTGCGCTGCGCCATACTAACGCACTTGAGCCATATCGCATCAACCGTTTGGAGGAGGAAGTTACACGTTACATATACGATCCATCTAATTTTGAAATGCCTCAACCCCAACCCCAATCGGACTACTACTGATGCTTTTTTAGGATTTGCATCGCTGGGTTAGCCAAAAAAATTTTTTAAGGTCTTACCTGTAGATAATGCTGAATAAAAGCATACAGGTACAGAATTCTTAGTTGGTTATTTCAGTTTTTAATCAAAACTTTTTTATTCTCAACTGTAATTTTCGGCAGCAAAATAAAAATACTGACTGGATTTCTAGCTAAAACGAATCCAATCAGTATTTTTGTTCAAGAAACCTGGCTTCAGGAAGCTAAAGCAACCTCTAGCAACTCTTTTAATTCACCTTTTTGATACATCTCGATCATAATGTCCGAGCCACCGATAAATTCTCCATTAATGTAAACTTGGGGAATAGTTGGCCAGTTGGAATATTCTTTGATTCCCTGACGAATTTCATAATCTTCAAGCACATCAACAGTTTCATAGGGAACTGCATATGTGTTGAGAATCTGCACCACATTGTTGGAAAAACCGCATTGGGGCATTAGCTTGTTGCCCTTCATAAAAACTAAAATCTTGTGCTGTTTTACCAAGTTGTCAATTTTTTCTTTCAGTTCTGGTGTCATAGTTTTTCAGTGCGATCGTGAAAAGTGCGCGGAGAGAGCAAATGCTTTGTTATTTTGTATTTTTTAGCGTAGTTGTGCTTAACAACATACAAATTTAACCTACGCCAGTCAATTGAGCCAGAGAGCTATTGAGTAGCTTTCAGAGCTTGGGGAGTGTAGGTTTTCAGCGACAAAGCATGAATAGCTTCTGAAGACATAGCTTGTTGCAGCGCAGCATAAACCATTTGGTGCTGTTGAATCAGCCTCTTGCCTTCAAATAAAGAGGAAACCACCGTCACTTGATAGTGGTCGCCGCCGCCAGTCAGGTCTTGAACCTGAACCTGTGCGTCAGCCAATTCTGCCTTAATCATAGCTTCAACCTGAACCGGACTAATCATTCTTTTCCTCTTGCTAAAAAAAGATTCAACCCTTAGTTATAAGTGTAGTTTAACTATTGAGTTGACGAAGAAGACGAGGTATTCGCTCTGGGGTAAGGAGAATCTACAAATCCCAATTCTAACAATTGCTGATAAGCTTTTTTACCCAAGTCGCGAGTCGGGTTTTGAGAGCGAATAATTTGCACCAGCAAAGGTACAGCTAATTCGGGCTGATTTTGGGCCCTGTGTACCAGCGCGAGCTGATAGGTTGCCTCATCCCGCATTTGCGCCGTTTCTACAGCCTTGCGCCTTTGGCCATCAGAGATGCGATTATCGATCCCCGAAAAACTGGCAGCTAAGTCTTGATAAAAGTTGGACAGCTGGTTAAAAACCTGACGAGCTTCCTGTAGTTTTTTGATTGCCAGAGCATAATTTTGAGTGGAAACGGCGCTACCCGCTTCACTCATCAGGCGCTGCCCGCCTTGTAAGCTAAGCAAACTGTTATCTTGAGTCAGGGGACGCAGCTCGTTGGTATCTGTCCCTTCCAAAGGCTCTGCTTGGTTGGGAGGGGTCGGCGGAGAAGATTGCTGTGCTAGGACGTGTAATGGTGCCAGCACATTCAAAGCTGCCAGCAGAGATAGGAATGTGAAGCTGTGCAGTTGGAGCAAGCGAACAGTTTCAGAAACTACCATGAACTAAGTTTGCGTCTCAGCACAAACAGGATGGACATTGACTTCGGAGTATATTAACATTCCCAGGTGAAAGTGGATTGGGATTTAAGGGAACTAATCTAAAAATTATCAGCGAAAATTTCTGCGATCGCCTCGTGCTAACTTTCATGGATCTCCCGCAGAGCAGCGTCAAGATTAGCTGTTAAACGTTGTGCGCCTTTTTTGACCGTTTCCGTGCGATATTCGGCCACACTGAGAGGAGAACCGATGTTAATTTCTACATTGCAGCCTCTGTAAGGAATAGGCTGACTGTATTTAATACTTATAGGTACTATTTTTATGCCCAAACCGGGTTGGCTTGATTCGGCTTGCAAAGCTATTCTGGCTAAACCGGGTTTGAGTGGGCTGATTTGATTGTGACGGAAGATATTGCCTTCTGGAAATAAAACCAGACTTTCCCCCTGTTGGAGTAGCTCAACTGCATGGCGCAGACTGCTAATTGTCGGATGTTCTGTGTCAACGGGGAAGCCTCCGAAACGGCGAACAAACCAGCCTTGCAGCCCTGTCATTTCATTAGCAGAAACCATAAACCGCAGATCCCGCCCGGTGATGTCTCGACCTGCTGCATAGGGCACCATAAAGGCATCCCAACGAGAGCGATGGGTAGGAGCGAGAATAACCGGCCCTTCTGTGGGTAAATTTTCCCGCCCCGCCACCGAAATCTTACCAAAGTAAATAGGTAAGATAATGTGACGTCCCAAGGGATAAGCCAATTGACTGAACCAAGGTGCAACGCTGGAGGTAACGGCTGTCACTGTTTTCGGTGTTATGCTGGCAAGGGTTTTTGGAGAAGAGTGGAGCGGGATCATCATAGCGGCGGTTAGTAAATATATCAAAGTATCTTTAATCTCCACCGTAAATTCTCTGTGGTGAGTTGTCGTTTATGAAAGGGACAGTTCTAGGGGTGTCATCGCTAGGCGAATGAGGCTGGGCTATGAGGGGTGCGATCGCTTTGGCAAGGACAAACTAAAACAAAACTATGTTCTCGATCGCTTTTTGTTCTTAAAGGCGAAACATCGCCACTAATCTGTCGTTATGTACCGCCGTTTTCCTCGCGCAAGATTTCGCTCCTAGATTGCCTTTTTTGTGCAAACCAAGATTGCAGCTGATGACGGCAGGCAGATTCTAAGATACCACCTACTACGGATAAGCGGTGATTTGAGCAAGCGCTATCGGGAATATTGCCAACGGTACGAATTGTGCCAGTTTTCGGATCGTCTACTCCATAAACCAACAACCTAATTCTGGCTTGTACGATCGCACCCGCGCACATAGGACAAGGTTCCAGAGTAACATACAGCGTGCATCGGTTAAGATGCCAGTTTTGCAAAGCTTTTCCAGCAGCTCGGATAGCAAGAATTTCAGCGTGTGCTGTGGGGTCTCGATCGCGCTCTTTGCGGTTATTGCCTTCTGCGATTAAACGATCGTTACTGTCAACGATAACGGCTCCTACCGGTACTTCTCCGGCTTCACCCGCAGCTTGTGCCAGTTCTAACGCTCTACTCATCCATTTGCAGTGAGTTAGATAGATAGGATGATCGATTGTCATAACAAAATTTTGCCCTCAGCCCTCAGACTAAAGTCTGGGGCTACACAAACTAAGCTCCTAGCCCCTAGTCCCTACCCCCTACCTTTAGATAGCTGGTTGAGCTAGCAATGAATCTAACTTGCTTTCCGCATCAAGCTGATAGATGTCATCGCATCCACCTATGTGCTGATTATTGATAAAAATTTGCGGTACTGTGCGGCGTCCGTTGGCGCGATCGGCCATTTTGTTTCTAGCTTCTTCGTTGCCATCAATTTTATATTCTGTGTAATTTACACCTTTCCACCAAAGCAGCATTTTAGCGCGAATACAGTAAGGGCACGTTTGCCAGGTGTAGATTTCGACATTTGCTTTGATGCGTTCGGGGTGGCGTCCGAGAATAGAGTTGAGCAAGTCGAGCATTTTGGTTTTCCTAAAGAGGGAGTGACTTTCTTTAGGGTATATCATCTTTAAAAATAAAGCCTTCGAGCTTGTCAAACCTATTTTTAAAGGTTAAGTAAGTCTCTCAAAGTCTTACTTTTTCAGATAAATTTTACCGATTTTTATGTTTTTTATGGCGAAAAACATCGCAATTTTTACCAGTGAAATATGCCTGCAAAAATCGCGGAGAAATCACCCGAACACATTAAGTTTGTACTAAACATTCTCTGTTCGATCGACTGTAAGACCAATTTCTTGGCCATAGGATAATTCCAGCGTGTGACCGTCTGGATCTCGCAAAAATGCCCAATACCCGACTGGAGGGCCAGAATCTTTAGGTTCTTCAATGAGTACGCCTTCCTGACGAGCTTTCTTACAAAGCGCATCCATCGATTCACGATTGTGACAACCAACTCCAAGATGGGCAAATGGAGAGAGAATGGGATCTACCGAATCGGTTTGAATCAGAACGATCGCAAACGGTCGAGTCCGATCGCTCAGCCAAGCAACAGCAACGCCTCTTCCTGCATCAATACGACGGTGAATCACTTGCATTTGTGCATAGGTAGCGTAGAACTTGATGCTTTGCTCAATATCTGAGACGGGAAGCGCGATATGCGTAAGTCCAATATCAATCACGTGAAGTTCCTCGCCATCGATAAATTAGGGTAATTTACGGTTTTCCACCAAAATAACATTTTGGCGCGAATGCACTTTTTCGGATAGGCTCTTGGGATCGTCGCGAAAAAACTCCCAGCAGCAAAACTTAACACGGCTTCTGGCAAGACCACTCTGCACAGCGATCCCTCCTCTGATAGACTTAAGAACTGTTACAGGCAGATGAAACCTAGCAAAATCAAGCAGTCGGGAGGACAGAAGCCGTGTTGGAAACTACGCTCGGTCTGGAGATTATAGAAGTAGTTGAGCAAGCAGCGATCGCATCTGCTCGTTGGATGGGCAAAGGCGAAAAAAACACGGCTGACCAAGTAGCCGTCGAAGCGATGCGGGAACGGATGAATAAAATCTATATGCGGGGCCGCATCGTCATTGGGGAAGGAGAACGGGATGAAGCCCCGATGCTTTATATAGGCGAAGAAGTGGGCATCTGCACCCGCGAAGATGCAAAAACCTATTGCAATCCTGACGAACTCGTTGAGATTGACATTGCCGTTGACCCTTGCGAAGGTACCAACCTGGTCGCATACGGTCAAAATGGCTCGATGGCAGTACTGGCAATTTCCGAGAAAGGCGGTTTGTTTGCTGCCCCCGACTTCTACATGAAGAAGCTAGCGGCTCCCCCGGTAGCTAAAAACCATGTGGATATTAACAAGTCAGCTACCGACAACCTGAAAATCCTCTCTGAATGTATGAATCGTTCTATTGAGGAACTGGTAGTAGTGGTGATGGATCGCCCCCGTCACAAAGAGCTGATTCAGGAAATCCGCAAAGCTGGTGCCAGAGTGCGACTGATCAGCGATGGTGACGTTAATGCCGCCATTTCCTGCGCTTTTTCTGGAACGAACGTCCACTGCCTCATGGGCATTGGGGCAGCACCAGAAGGTGTGATCTCCGCAGCTGCGATGCGCTGTATGGGAGGACACTTCCAAGGACAGCTGATCTACGATCCAGATGTTGTCAAAACCGGACTGATCGGCGAAAGCAAAGAAAGCAACATCGCACGGCTGAAGGAAATGGGAATTAACGATCCCGACAAAGTGTACAACGCTGAAGAGCTAGCTTCAGGCGAAACCGTCCTGTTTGCTGCCTCCGGTATTACCCCAGGCCCACTGATGGAAGGCGTTCGGTTCTTCCACGGTGGGGCGCGGACGCAGAGTCTGGTAATTTCCAGCCAGTCGCGGACAGCTCGCTTTGTGGATACGATCCATATGTTCGATCAACCGAAGAGCCTGCAATTACGCTAGTCATTAGGTAATGGTTATGGTTCGTAGTTCATCGTTAACGGCAATGAACTATGAACCATAAACCACGAACAACAAACAATTAGCAATTAACCATTAGCAATTAACCATTAGCAAATGAATATTGCAGTCGTAGGGCTAAGCCACAAAACAGCACCAGTAGAAATTCGTGAAAAACTGAGCATTCCAGAAGCGCAGACCCAAAGTGCGATCGCGCAACTTACCAGCTATCCCCATATTGACGAAGTTGCCATTCTCAGCACCTGCAACCGTCTGGAAATTTACATCGTCACCGATGAAACCGAACAGGGAATTTCGGAAGTACGTCAGTACCTCTGCGACTACAGTAGATTGCCGGTGAATGACCTGCGTAAGCACTTGTTTATGTTGCTGCATGAAGATGCTGTCATGCACCTGATGCGGGTGGCTGCCGGTTTGGATAGCCTCGTACTTGGGGAAGGTCAAATTTTGGCGCAGGTTAAAAATACTCACAAAGTATGCCAGCAGTACAAAGGCGTCGGACGTATCCTCAACCGACTCCTCAATCAAGCCATCACTGCTGGTAAGCGAGTTCGCACCGAAACTAGCATCGGTACCGGTGCTGTATCCATCAGTTCTGCTGCGGTGGAGTTGGCGCAGATGAAAGTGCCAAATTTAGCCGCCAGTCGAGTGGCAATTCTCGGTGCTGGCAAAATGTCGCGGCTATTGGTACAGCACTTGATTAGCAAAGGGGCAAATCAAATAGCTATTTTGAATCGCTCCATGCAACGATGTGAAGAATTGGCAAACAAGTTTGCTGATGAGGTGCAATTGCAACTTCACCCGCTATCAGAAATGATGCAGGTAATTGCATCGTCGGATCTAGTTTTCACCAGTACCTCCGCTACCGAACCGCTATTGAATCGCGCCAAACTGGAAGCAGTTTTGGAACCTAATCGCTCTTTGATGCTATTTGATATTTCCGTTCCGCGTAACGTGGATGCGGATGTAAACGAGCTGTCCAATGTCCACGCTTTTAATGTTGACGATTTGAAAGCGGTGGTAGCGCAAAATCAGGAAAGCCGACGACAAATGGCAAAGGAAGCGGAAGGGCTTTTGGAAGAAGAAGTCGAAGCTTTTGATGTCTGGTGGCGCAGTTTGGAAACTGTTTCTACCATCAGCTGCTTGCGAGACAAAATGGAAACTATCCGCGCTCAAGAATTAGAAAAAGCGCTGTCTCGATTGGGTACTGAATTTGCGGAAAAACATCAAGAAGTTATCGAAGCCCTGACGCGGGGGATTATCAATAAAATTCTGCACGACCCAATGGTACAATTACGGGCGCAGCAGGATATTGAGGCGAGAAGGAAAGCAATGCAGACTCTGCATACGCTGTTTAATCTAAATCCGGAAGCTCAGTCGAAAGAGCAATATAGCTAATTGGCCATCGGTCATCGGTCATTGGTCATTGGTTATTTGTAAAAATATAACTAATGACTAATGGCTAATTAGTAATGAATAATGAGGATAGTACTTAGTTAAATTTATAGGGTAAACAAGCTTGTATGAGCCCTCAGATGCACTGACTGGTCAGAGCCTATATGTTTCGTGTAAGATTGAAAAATGCCGACAGTTTTAAGAATAGGAGCATACCGATTCTACTTTTACAGTCACGAACCGAACGAGCCACCGCACGTACACTATCGATCGCGATGATTCATCAGCTAAATTTTGGCTAGAATCAGTCAGCTTGGCAAATAATATTGGTTTTAGCGCTAAAGAACTTCGCAAATTGCAGTCAATGGTACAAGAGAATCAAGAGAGGCTTTTGGAGGCATGGTATGGGTATTTTGGCGATTCGAGCGGATGAGAGAGTTAAGAATGTGTACTTTACAGAAGATAAGATCGGTGTTGATTTAATGGACGGTAGAACGATTGCTGTGCCACTGGTTTGGTATCCGAAACTGCTTCAAGCTACACCCGAACAACGATCGAAGTGGGAAGTCTGTGGTGGAGGTTACGGTATTCACTGGGAAGAGATAGACGAAGATCTCAGCACAGAAGGAATGTTACGTGGTGCGCCTGCCCCTAGAGTATCAGTTATGAGTAGTTGAAGTTGAGTGAATAGCTTCAAAGTTTCTTCCGTACTGGGAGAGTAAGTTTTGATATGGGTTGATTTATCTTGGTTGTGTTCTATTTTGTCATAATAGTAGATGAGAAAATTTCCTGATATGCTTGGATAGTTTGTTGCGCGATCGCATCCCAACTATACTGTTTTAAGGCATACTCTTGCGCGTTTAAACCTCTACGCTTTCTTTCCCCTTCATCTCGTAGTGCCAAACGCAATTTTTCTGTCAGAGATTCTACTGTTAAAGAGCAAATCCAGCCGGCTTCAGCATTTTGGATATCTTCCCAGATATAAACTCCATCGGAGATGACTACCGGTTTTCCGGCGACCATTGCTTCTGCTACAGCAATACCAAAATTTTCATAATAAGAAGGTAACACAAATAAATCGGCATTTTGCAGTAAAGATGCTTTGCGATCGCCCCCAACAAATCCAGTTATGGTAGTATGATATCCCAGTGGCGAAGCTTGAATTTGCGCTTTAATTTTCCCTTCGTAATCCGGGTCTTGCGGATTGGCACCAGCTAAGACAAAATGAAAATCTATACCCTCAGCTAGAAGATTTTCTAACGCCGGAATCAATAAATCTAACCCTTTTTTCGGTTCGATTCGGGATAGGTATAAAAGCATTGGCGATCGAGAATTTGCGATCGAGAATGCCTCTGTGTCCCTCTTCTCCTCTGCTGTCACACCCAAGGGAATGACTAAATCCCGCGTTTTTACCCCAAATCGTTCGGAAACCTTGGCTTCCTGCTGGCTGGTGAAGTGAATTGCCGCTGCACCTGCGATATTTGGCTTTTCCAAGAACGCTGCGTAAATCTGCTTCAATCGCCTTTTCTTACGCAGGTCGGCTGGGTCAAGCGTGCCCAGAGGACGTAAGATGTAGGGGAGGTGATGCGATCGCGCCACAGTCGCCGCCAACGAACATACAGGTGAGAATAGGGCGTGAATATGCGCTAAATCGAATTCCGAAGCGTGCTGACTCAACCACTTCAGCAAGTCTAGAGAAAATTTATACCTCCGAAAAGGAGCGCAGGGAAAGTACCGGATTTGGTAGCCATCCTGCTCAACCGCTCGGTCTAGAGGGACATCTAGCGGCGCTTGTCCCGCATCTCCGTTAGAATTCGTAGTAATAATTGTTACTTCTACAGCCGATCGGGCCAAAGCGCCAGAAAGCCCCAAAACCATCTGGCTTGGGCCTCCATAGACTAAGGAAATGGAAGGGATAATTTGGAGAATCCGCATGAAAACAATTAAAAATTGGGTTGACAATGCTTATAAAACTTGCTTGTAAAAGTCTAACAACTTTTTGGCTAGAGCTTGATTGGTATACTCAGTCATAGCTCTTTCATAACCCATATTGGCAAGATTTTCCCTTAATTCCGGTTCTTCCATCAGGCGCAAAATACAATTTTGCAACGCCGAGACATCGCCTTCAGGAAAAACCAATCCAGCCTTTCCTATTACGTGCGGAATCTCTCCAGAATCAGAACCGATTGTGGGCACTTTACAAGCCATTGCTTCTATTAAAACATGACCGAATTGTTCCTTCCAACCTACAGCAGTTAAAGTTTTAAACTGATATGTTGTTTGGGATGGTAAAACTAAAGTACTCATTAAATTGATATATTTATTTACCTCATTGTGAGGAACACTTTCTACCAAAATAATTCGTTCTTTAATTCCGTATTCAGCAGCGCGTTCCATCAACACAGATTGCAAAGGGCCACGACCTAATAGCAGCAATTTCCAGGAGTGTTGGCGCAAACCGGCCATTGCTTCCAGTAGCGCGAGCAAACCTTTTTCTTCCACAAATCTGCCCACAAATCCTACTACGAAATCACTGGTTTGAATACCCAACTTTGCTGCTATTTCCGGTTGCGTTTGAGGTTGAAAAATGTTTTCATCAACCCCCAGTTGCGGCATGATCGAAATCTGCCCTTTGTAGCCGCGTTGCCTTAAAATTTCAGCCCCATCTTGATTGCCGACAATAATTCCATCTGTGTTGCCCAGATTATACGCTTCCAGCAAAGATACTGGAAATTTTAATTGATAAGGCAGATTCCACCAAGTAAAAAACAAATTTTTAGCTTTTAGCCCCAACAGCTTATTTAGGGTAATAAATTGAGCGTATGCCAATGCCTTCGATCCCTGTTCTACTTGAATAATTTGGGGACGAAATCGGCGCAACAAATCAATTATATCGGCTCCAAAAGTAAGCAACCCTTGATTGTTTTGGCTGAAGTTGGAAATCGGCACTACTTGAAACGATTCTTCTTGGATAAATTCCGTTTCAATTATCTTATTTTGGACGCCGCCCGGTTGCCAGCGTCGCGGTACTACAACGGTTACTTCTATGCCAGATTCTAAACGAGATAAAGCTCGCAATTTTTCGCGGTTGATATCGACAATGTAGGTATGGCTAGCGACTAAAATTTTCATTTTTTGCTCATCGATCGAGAGGGTAATTTAAAATATTAGATTTCAGATTTCAAATTTAAATAAATCTGCAATTTGAAACCTGAAATATGAAATGGGTCGGGCGATCGCAAAATTTTTTCATAAATCTGCAATCTCAAATCTGAAATAAGCCACTACCCATTACCCATATCTTTGTGAGTATAAATTTGACCGTCATTCCAGATAGATTGAAGTTGCGTACCACAGGCTTTGAAAAAGCCCATTGTGTAGAAGCCAGCACGGCTGAGTATTTTGATCGGAGAACCGCTTTTATTGCAAGGCGGATTTCCCAGAACGTGACAGTCAAACAAACGAGCAAATAATCGCAGTTGTTCTGGAATTGTGAGATTTTTCAATCCCATCAAAAAGTGGTTGTGATAGAAAGTGAGTTGATATTTGAGCGATCGCGTACTAATATCGTGACAGCCGCCAGTTTCTTCACCCAAGTGAACCAAGTGCGCTTCTGGGTCATACCAAATTTTATAACCTGTCTGTCTGAGTCTCAAACAAAAGTCAGATTCTTCCCGTACCGCACTACCCATAAATCGCTCATCAAAGTGCAATCCATACTTCGTAAAAATCTCGCGGCGGAAGGACATATTGCAGCCTCTTGCAGAGATGACTTGCTGGGGTTTTACTGTATGCACCAAGTCTATATAGTACCAGGCGATGCCGGGATCGCTCGCTTCTGGAGGCAAATATTCGATCGCAAAACCTTCACCTGCATCTGCCATTTTCATGCGATCGAATACTCGTCCCGCTACCGCCCCAATATCTTGTGGCGCAGGATCTTGTGGAGCTAGATCTTGTGGAGCTAGATCTTGTGGCGCAGGCGTCTCGCCTGCGATATAATTACGAGCGTGAGCGGCGAGAAACCCTGCTGGTAGCTGAACATCATCATCAATAAATAGGATAATTTCTCCATTTGCGCGACGAACCGCATAGTTTCTCGCACCTGGCAAACTCGCCCAATCGACGCGAAACCAATTAATTTTGCCTTCATTTGCCAATTGTTCGAGATAAGCTTGAATTTCTGGTTTATGGGTTTTCGTTTGGTCAACAACCAGCACTTCAAAAGCTGGATAATCTTGATTGATGACATCTTTGAGCGTATCTTGCAAAGGCTCTTCACGTCCGTAGGTGGGAATAATTACAGAAATTAAAGGTAGAACCATTTTTGACAATCCTCATGTTGGCAATATCTCATTTATCTTGTTTTAACTCTGCTTAGCAGCAGTTCCTGTTATTTTTCTTATCATAACTTTTTCTATCAATACGAACGCTCTTATGTAAGCTATCAGCACAACTGCTGTAATAATTAAACACACTAAAAGCTTGGGATATTGAGCAATTTGAATGCGCTTGTTTAAATAATACAGTAATGTGATATACAACGGTTGGTGAATTAGATAAATTTGGTAAGAGTATATACCCATAATCGACAAAATACTTAACCCATAGTTTAACCAGCGATTATGATTATCCTTGTTTAGGATAAGGCTTAGCATCACGAAAAAGAACGGCGTAAATGCGATATCGAATCCTAGCATATATACAATATTTATATGTTTAATTGCCATCCAAATATAAAGGATAAGCGCTACAATAAAAACAATTGTTGATATATTTATATCAGTTCTTCTAAAAGATTTATTACTGGCGTAAATGAATCCCCAATACAAACCCAGACACAACTGAAAAAAGTAGCTACCTATAAAATTATTCTGTAATAAAAATAAGTAAAACTCAGACTTATGCCCAACGGCTAGGCAAGCAAGCTTGGTTAGCAAACCAATTAAAATCCCCAGACCTAAAATTCTGTTTGGCTTGTTGCGGCAGACGTAAAAGATTAAAGGGGTTAGTAGATAAGCTTCTAAAATTACGGTAAAAAACCAGAAACCTTGGTTGATAGCCTGAAATTTATATCCCGCAAGTCCTACAGCGCTTAGGGCAAAATTTAAAGGATTTTTTATATGAAATTGGTTGAATAGTATAGAAATACAAATCGTGGATAAAACGGCTAGAAAATATGTAGGATAAAGTCTGAATAGCCTTTTTTTTAACCAAGCTATCCAGTTAATTTTCTCGCCATTTTGGATAAGAGATGCAAGCACGTAACTTGTGTTGAAACCAGCCATCACGAAGAATATATCTACTGCTGCGTATCCCAGACGCGCTCCATTTCTATTTAACATAGAAACAATGTTAATTTGTTCGGGATAGTTTTGAAAAAAATGGAAAAAAAGAATTGCCAAAATTGCTAGACCTTTAGTGCGATCGATCCACTGCAATCTCTCGCGAGAGTTGGTAGTTTTATTAAACATTTCTTCCTCGATCTAAACCCATGATAATTTGGCTTTTTTACCGCGTTTAGTATTTTTTTGTTCTACTTTTTCTTCTGACTCGTCTTCCTGGCGGGCTATCTCTGGCAATTTTAGAATAACTCCAGCGAAAAACCAGTAATAAACAGCGACAGGATCGACATCCAAAGGATAGTAATAAGTTTGGTAACTAATAAACAAAACAAACACCCAAAAACAAGCTGCAAAGCTCCGCAAACTAGGATCTCGAATAGAGCGGTAAGCCTTGAAAGTATAAAAAGTCAGACAACTAACAAAAATCAAAAACGCTGCTAATCCGATCGGCCCAACTTCGTGCATTACTTTGGGGAACCAGGTTTCTACCAGCGCAGTATTGCCGAAGACGCGAGCTGAGTTTGTGGCTCGTCCCAATCCCAGACCGATCAAGGAACCTTTGAGGTTATTCCAAGTAAAGCCAAATTGATAAAGGATAAACTCATCGGCTGGTGATTCTTCCCAACGACCGACAAAGCTATCGATCCGTTCTTGAACTATTTCAGGATATAGCACCGCTGCGATTCCCAATAAAACAGCCAGTCCCGTTGCAATGGGTAGGAAGCGTTTGAGGTTAGCAATTTGACCTGTTAATATTAGGAGAATCACGAATGAAGCTGGCACAAGAGCCAGGGCAATTCTTTGACCGGAAATAACTGCGATCGCAAAATCCGCAGCCATTGCCACTAAGCCAAAAGTTCGCCACAAAGCTGATGGGTCGCTGAAAGCCGTGGCAAAAGTGAAATAAGCATTAGAAATGATAAACCAACCCCACTGCCAAGGTGCAACAAAAGTTCCCGGCAAGCGGATCACTCCTTGTTCTGGACTGTACAGTAAAGCGCCACCGACCAAACAGCGAGCCTCGATGGAAGCTTTAAATAAATCGCCCCCTTCAGCAAACTGGGTACCAGCACACCGACCAGTTTTGAGAAACATATACTGCACGAAACAAAGGCCAAAGCAGGTAAGTGCGAGAATTACGTGCAGGCGCGTCATGAAGAAAAATTCTTTCTTAGTCCGAATCAGATAATAGGCGCAAGTGATTAAAGGAATATACCCCATAAACACTTTTAAGCCTAAAATTCCCAGCGCGAATGGTTTTTCTGGCGGCTGTCTGGTAAGGATAGCAACTTGTTCGGCATTCATTTGTTGCGATCCGTTCACAAACAATAGAGTGATCAGACAACAAACAAACAGGAGAATTAGGGACGGTTTTAGACCTTTGGGAATTACTATAGGTAGTCGTTTCTGGCGACACTCTTGGATAATACTAACGAGTCCGGGAATGTAGAAACCATCTTTTGCCAACTGTAGTACCGGACTGTTGCCGAGGGTGTAGATGATAGTGCCGCTAAAAGGCATATAAATTAGGAATGCCCACAGAGCTTGTCGGGGATATTTGAAAGAAAACGCAAGGCAGATTATACCGGCCATCGCGCCAATGGCTGCCTTTGGCCCACCTAGAGGAAACGCCATCATGCCAAGAAATGCGGCACCGAATACAGCTCCTGTAGAGAAGCTAATAAATTCCTTCCGCTCTTTGGCAGCTTTTCTTTTTTGCGCCAACTGCTCCTTGAGATTTAAGGTTGATTTTCCAGTCGCAGCCTGCTTTTTGGATTTCGACTTCGTTTTGCTTTTGGGCATGATTCCACTGTAACAACTGCCCCAAGATAGATAATCCCAGCGCACACTGTTATAGCATTCAGAACGCTACTCGGCCACTGAAGAAACTCGGAGCGAGAAAAGTCATCCACTCACCTGTATTTACCCCAGATCCCAGTATCGAGTCCCCAGTCCCCATCCCCAACTGGTAATGTATAAATTACTGATACATATCGATCTATGTTTGACGCACTATCCGAACGCTTAGAATCTGCCTGGAAAAAACTGCGGGGGCAGGATCGCATTTCCCATGCCAATATTCAAGAAGCTTTGAAGGAAGTGCGCCGCGCCCTACTGGAAGCAGACGTTAACCTCCAGGTAATAAAAGATTTTATTGCCCAAGTCGAAACCAAAGCCCAGGGTGCCGAGGTGATCGCCGGCGTGCGACCCGACCAACAGTTCATCAAAATTGTTTACGATGAACTGGCTGTGGTGATGGGGGAAACCAACGCTCCGCTCGCTCATAGCGCCACTGCTCCGACGATCGTCCTGATGGCAGGGTTGCAGGGTACGGGTAAAACCACTGCTGCTGCTAAGTTAGCATTACATCTGCGGAAAGAAAATCGCTCTGCCATGCTGGTGGCGACGGACGTTTATCGACCGGCGGCAATTGACCAGTTGGTAACGCTGGGTAAGCAAATTGAAGTACCCGTATTTGAACTGGGAAGCGATGCCGACCCAGTGGAAATTGCCCGTCAGGGTGTGGAAAGAGCTAAAGCAGAAGGGATCGATACGGTAATTATCGATACCGCAGGTCGCCTGCAAATCGATCGCGACATGATGGCGGAGTTAGCCCGCATCAAGCAAACGGTGCAACCCCACGAAGTCCTGCTGGTAGTGGATGCCATGACCGGTCAGGAAGCGGCAAATCTGACGCGCACCTTCCACGAGCAAATCGGCATCACCGGCGCGATTCTCACCAAAATGGACGGGGATACTCGCGGTGGTGCGGCACTTTCGGTGCGGCAGATTTCCGGTCAGCCAATTAAATTTATCGGTACTGGGGAAAAAGTTGACGCCCTGCAACCTTTCTATCCAGACAGGTTGGCGCAGCGCATTTTGGGAATGGGCGATGTCCTGACGCTGGTAGAAAAAGCGCAGGAGCAAATCGACTTCACAGACGCCCAGAAGATGCAGGAGAAAATCCTCTCTGCCAAGTTTGACTTTACCGATTTTCTCAAACAAATGCGGCTGATGAAGAATATGGGCTCGTTTGGGGGGTTGCTGAAGATGCTTCCCGGAATGCCCAAAATTTCTGACAAGCAGTTGCAAGAAGCAGAGGTCAAGCTCAAGCAAACTGAGGCGATGATCAATTCTATGACCGCAGAAGAACGCCGCAACCCGGAGTTGTTGGCGTCTTCTCCCAGTCGGCGGCTACGCATCGGTCGGGGTGCTGGCTATAAAAATGACTCGGAAGTCACCAAGCTGGTAGCCGATTTCCAAAAAATGCGAAATCTGATGCAGCAAATGGGGCAAGGGGGTCTTCCCGGTATGCCGGGAATGGCAGGTGGGCCGATGCCCGGTATGGGCGGTCGAGGGGCCATGCCCGGTTGGCGAGGCTACAATGCAGATGGTGGCAAGAAGAAACCAAAAAAGGAAAAAAAGAAGAAAGGCTTCGGTCAGCTGTAGTTTTTGCGCGATCGAAAAAGTCCGATACGCAAATAAAAAGGTACAATGTTTGTTTAGTCAAAATTGCGAGCATTACTGTTTCGGCATGATCAAACTGCGATTAAAGCGATATGGCAAAAAGCGGGAGGCCAGCTACCGGATTGTAGCTATGCTAAGTACCTCTCGCCGAGATGGTCGTCCTTTGGAAGAACTGGGATTCTATAACCCCAGAACGGATCGAACAGAGCTGAATATTCCAGCGATCGTCAAACGACTCAAAGACGGAGCTCAACCTACCGACACTGTTCGCCACATCCTGGAAAAAGCCAATGTCTTCGAGCAGGTTCGTGCCTCAGTCACCCAGTAACGGTAAAATCCAGCCCCTGTCCACTATTCCCGACTATGCTGGACTGGTAAAATATCTGCTGCAACCTTTCTTGGAATCTAAGGAATCTTTGAAGGTAGACTGCGAAATATCTTCCAGCAGGCCACGGGTTTGGATTCGTTTGGCTTTTGAAGGAGAGGATAAAGGGCGAGTATTCGGTCGGGGTGGACGTAACATTCAGGCGATCAGAACGACGATGGAAGCAGCTGCGAGTGCGGCTGGGCAATCAGTGTATCTTGATATATACGGCGGAACAACGCTGGAACACGACAGCGGGCCACCAAATAGATCCGGAACGAGAACGCCTCTGCCTCGCTCCTCAAGCGCCCCCAGGTCTTCTCCCAGACTGCGTTCCCGCTAGGTCTGGCAATCGATCGCGCTCGACCCCTCCCAACTTGAATTCGTTTAACAGTTTTTCAGTTGTGCAGGATAAACTCAGAACCGCGCAATGTTAGAACAGTTAATAGTGGAGGGGATTGTCTGAATCGAAAACCTTTGCGCTACGCACTTGAGCTGCTTTGCCAGGAGGCTAAGGTATAAAACAAGCGTTTCTGGAAAGACTTGCTAAAAAGGCGTAGCAATCGCCCAGGAAAATCAGTGGCAGAACAAGGAGGTGAACTAAAGCAAGTGTCAGAAGTGCGTTTGGGTGAAAATGAGTCGATCGACTCGGCATTAAGACGTTTCAAAAAAAAGATTCAAAAAGCTGGGATTTTGTCGGAAGTCAAGCGTCGCGAACGCTACGAAAAGCCTAGCCTCCGTCGCAAACGCAAAGCGGAAGCATCCCGCGAGCGTCGTTACTAAAGGGGTACGCCACGAGTAACAGCGTGTTGGCCGACTTTGAGGCCGGAAATAAATGATGACGAGATCGGACGCCTGCGATCGCTGCCAAATGGTGCGTCTAATTTCTTTGGCAACATGGCACTGCATCGGGCGTCTTTTTGCAGATTAGGGGAAAGGTGAAGTATCGATGACCGATTGGGAATGGTAGACGGCACAACAATTCAACTGCCGAGTAGAGAAAGTGCGATCGCCCTTAGCGGCGAACGGGAAGAAAATTTGAAAGTCCTAGCGCGGCAAACAGGAGCAACGCTGGTACTGCGGGGGCAAGAATTACTGATTTCCGGAACGGCGAATCAGGTAGATCTCTGCGGACGTTTGGTGCGATCGCTCGAAGATTTCTGGAAACACGGCAAAAGCATCACCAGTGTAGATATCCTCACAGCTCGTCACGCTCTCGATACCCAGCGTACCGATGAATTGCAAGACTTACAGCGAGACGTTCTCGCTCGCACTCGTCGTGGCGAAGAAATCCGCGCTAAAACTTTCCGACAGCGGCAATATATCCAAGCCGTGCGTACCCACGACCTCACCTTTTGCATTGGGCCCGCAGGCACTGGGAAAACTTTCCTAGCCGCAGTGTTAGCCGTTCAATCACTGCTGGCAAATCAGTACGAACGGCTCATCCTTACCCGACCGGCAGTAGAAGCAGGCGAAAAACTCGGTTTTCTCCCAGGCGATTTGCAGCAGAAAGTTAACCCTTTTCTTCGTCCTCTCTACGATGCGTTACACGAAATGATCGAACCCGAAAAAATTGCCAATCTGATGGAAAGAGGCGTTATTGAAGTAGCTCCTTTAGCATATATGCGGGGTCGTACCCTCAACAATGCCTTTGTAATTGTGGATGAAGCCCAAAATACCACACCAGCTCAGATGAAAATGGTGCTGACTCGCCTCGGTTTTCGATCGCGTATGGTTGTAACTGGAGACATCACTCAAACCGATTTGCCTCCAAATCAAGTATCGGGTTTGGCAGTAGCACAAAAAATTCTCCAACACGTCGAAGATATTGCCTTTTGTCATCTATCTCAAGCTGATGTTGTTCGTCATGCCCTCGTTCAAAAAATTGTGGCAGCTTACGAGCAATATGAGCAATAGTCAAAAGGAAAAAAGGGGCTAGGGCGTCGGGGCTAGAGACTAGGGGAAGAGAGGGGCTAAAAAGCCAAAATTCAACAGTCAATAGTCAAACATAAAAAATTGCCTCAGAAGACAATGACCGATGCCCAATGGCCTATTACCATTCACCAATCACAATAATCTTATGGCTTTTAATTTGAAAGAATTTTTGTCAGATTGCGAAACTTTGGGAACACTGCGTTTAATCGTCACCAGCAGCGCAGGTGTGTTGGAAGTACGCAGTGCTATCCAGAAGTTATTCTATGCGGAGTTACCCAAAGGCAAATATGCCAATATGCACGCCGACTTATTCGAGTTTCACCTGAATATGGATGCCATTAAACGGGTAAAATTTGAAACCGGAGAATCAAAACGAGGCAACTTCACTACCTATGCGATTCGCTTTTTAGATGAAAAAGATGAGCCAGCTTTAAGTGCATTTCTGCAATGGGGTAAGCCAGGGGAATACGAAGAGGGAAAAGTGGAAATTTGGCATCAGCTACAGGACAAATATGGAGAAGTTTGGGAACCAGTACCTGTGGAGGCTGTTTAATTGATTTTTTTTACGGCGAAGACGCGCAGAATGACAGGAATATTTGTGAGAAGGATTTGCACTTTTGTTCTGATTGTGTTGTCCCTTTTTTGGGCCGATCGAGCAGAGGCTGGTGTACTAGCTGAGAGATTGGCTAAATTTCCTCAGTGGGAGACAAAACCGCCAGTTCAGGCGGTAATTGGAACGGAGGATTTAATTTATCCAGACTGGATGGCAGGCACTTGGAATGTTACCAGTACGCTTGTGGATTTGGTGGCACCATTAGCACCAGATATTGTGACGCCTGGATTTGAAAATAACCGGCGCTATCTGAATCAACCGATCGCATTTACGGTTCGATTTCCGGCGGTGAATCAAAATAATTTTACATTTACAATTTTAAATCCCAAATCCCAGACTCCTGTGGTTGCCGATCGATCTTTTAATGGTTTGAATATAGCGAAGGCAACTTTGGGCGATCGCGCTGTCTTGTCTGTCAAAACTGACCCGCACAACCCCAACCGTCAGAGTACCCTACTTTCAGGCTCGCTGCAACTTGTGTCGATCGTCACCAGTAGAGCGAGCGAAATCCCCAATGCCAACGAGTTTATTTCTACAGAGGTTAGTCAGCAATTATTTCGCGCTCCAACTATAGGAATGCGTCCCTATTTCAATGAAGTAGAAACGACAACCGCTTACCGAAAGATTGAAACATCGGGCGCATCAATTGAAGCCGATCAAGTGACAGCTATTTATCTGTCTCCCCAAGATCCCAATTATTTTGTAGCAGCTGACAAACCAGTCGCCCTATATCGCTACCGCTTAGAATTTTTTCCTGCCTCGGTTCCAGGAGCTTAAAATATGAAAAGTTTTATTAATAAACTTTTTTCATTTGTAGATTTAATTTTAGCATCTCCCCAGTTATTGTTATTCTACTTATCCAGCGAAAAGGAAGTGATTCTTGCGGACGTAAGAAGATGGGTAGAAATATTTGAGTGGGATAAGGGTTCAGATATTCAAAATTTACTATTTTTAACGATAAAAAATCAAGAATTTAGAAATTTATATTATTTCAGAATAGCTAAAGGTAACTTACCTGCTAGGCTGCTGCTGAAAGTTATTAAATTCTTTTATAAAGAATGCCAATATCTATTGTTAGATTTGTCTAGTAACATTGGCCCTGGCTTGTTTATTCAGCACGGCTTAAGCACAATTATTATGGCAGATATGGGACAAAATTGTTGGGTAAACCAGCAAGTATCAATTGGGTATAAAGATAAAACGGGGAGACCTAAAATAGGGGATAATGCCAGAATAACGGCAGGGGCAAAAGTACTGGGAAATATAACTATTGGCAACAACGTTACCGTGGGAGCAAATGCAGTTGTAATCAAAAATGTACCTGACAATTGCGTAGTAGTTGGAATTCCTGCTTATATTGTTAAAAAGAATGGTTTGAAAGTGAAAGAAGAATTAGTTTAAATGCAGCAACCAAAGGTAATTTTTTTAGATGCCGTCGGTACTCTATTTGGAGTTAAAGATAGTGTGGGCGAAGTCTACAGCGACATAGCCCGTCAATTTGGCGTTGAAGTCGCGGCTAAAACGCTGGATAGAGCTTTTTATAATAGCTTTAAATTAAGCGATCGCATGGCATTTCCAGGAGTTGACCCGGAGGAAATACTCAAACAGGAATATGAGTGGTGGCTAGAACTGGCAACTCGTGCGTTCAAAGAAGTAGGAGTATATCACAAATTTGCCGACTTTTCCAGATTTTTTGCCGAACTTTATGCCCACTTTGCTACCGCCGAACCTTGGTTTATTTATCCCGATGTTATTCCAGCTTTAGAATACTGGCAGAAACAAGGTATTCAACTAGGCATAGTATCGAATTTCGATTCTCGAATTTACTCCGTATTGTCAGATCTCAACTTAGAAAGTTTCTTTACTTCAATTACAATTTCTACAGAAGTCGGTGCAGCTAAACCAGAACCAGAAATTTTTATAGCGGCATTACAGAAACACGAATGTCTAGCTGAGGCAGCATGGCATATTGGTGATAGCTACAAAGAAGATTACCAGGGTGCAAAAGCAGCTGGATTAAGAGCTATTTGGCTGAAGCGAACTGAACCCTTGTTGTAAGATCTACAGGGGAAACCGATTTACCGACTCACCGATGCCATATAAGCTATTATTCGTCTGCCTGGGAAATATTTGCCGATCGCCTTCCGCAGAAAATATCATGAATCACCTAATTGAGCAAGCGGGACTGAGCGAAAGCATTATTTGCGATTCCGCTGGCACTTCCAGCTACCATATCGGCAGTCCTCCAGACCGACGCATGACCGTTGCAGCACAAAGTCGAGGTATTAAACTTCGAGGTCAAGCTCGGCAATTTAAAAAGTTAGACTTTGAAGAATTTGACTTAATTCTGGCGATGGATAGAGAAAACTACCAAGATATTCTCTATCTAGACCCAGCAGGCAAGTATCAAGATAAAGTACGACTGATGTGCGACTTTTGTAACCGTTATACGCTCAAAGAGGTTCCCGATCCCTACTATGGTGGCCCAGAGGGATTCGATCGAGTAATAGATTTATTATTAGACGCCTGTGAGGGTTTATTGCAATATATTACCAGCAATGAATTAATCAGGGGCTAGGAGAAGAGAGGGCGTCGGGATTAGGGCTTAGGGACTAGGGCAGAGCGGCAGAGCGGCAGAATTAATTTTTTCCATTTTTCCTATTCGCTCTTTCCCTTAGTCCTAATCCATTTTTGACTTTTGAATGCCTGACTTTTGACTTTCCCAGTCCCCTGTTATTCGACCAAATGTTGTTCCATTGCCACACGAACCAATTCAGCGCGGTTGCTAGTGATAGTTTTCCTCAAGAGACTGCTGACATACTTTTCAATTGTTCTGGCACTCAAATGCAGACGATCGCCTATTTCAGCATTTGACAAACCATGAGTAATCAGATCCAGTACTTCTTGTTCTCGCTTACTCAACTTACATTCTTTTAAAACCGTCTTAGTTTGATCGAGCAGAGTAGTCGATTTCGTTGCTTCTTGCTTACGGATGAGTAACTCAGATTGATCTATCTTGCGATAGAGCAAGTTACGAACTATTGCCCCTAATTCATTTATTTCAAACGGTTTGGGCAGATAGAGATCGCACCCCAATTCGTAGCCGCGAATTCGTTCTTCGGTACTTCTTCGCTCCGTTAATAAAATTACGGGCAATAGGCGGAACTCCGGTCGCTGACGAACTTGCCGCACCAGCTCATAGCCGTCCATCCGAGGCATCATGATGTCGGTAATCAACAAATGAGGATGATACGCTTCTACAAATTCCAGCGCCTCCTGACCGTCCTCAGCCGCAATCACGGAGTAGCCATACATCTCCAAGTATTCGCTGACAAAAAGACGTATTGCCAAGTCGTCATCTGCAACCACGATTATCAAGGGCATGGGAGTAAAGATGGCTAGCCTACTTAACCCCTAGAATAGGTCAAGTCCAGGGTGAAAGTTAGCAACAAGATAGGTTTTTTATGAAGATTTCTTTGCCTGGATGGCAACAGCTTAACACTAACCAATGCGTGAAAACCAACTCAAACGAAAACTAAAGCGGGGCGAAGTCGTGCTGGGCCCGTTTGTTAACTGCGCCTATCCCGCATTTGTGGAAATTTGCGGGCACGCCGGATTTGACTTCGCCATTATAGACATGGAACACAGCCCTTTACACACGCTGGTTGCCGAAGACCTCTGTCGTGCGGCAGATTGCGTGGGCATAGCACCAGTGATCCGCGTTCGCAAAAATGACTCACCCCAAATTCAACGCGCCCTTGACATTGGCAGCGCGGGTGTGCAAGTACCTCAAATTGAAACCAAGGAAGATGCTGAAGCTGTTGTCCGCAGCGCTAAGTACAGCCCCCTCGGTTCGCGGGGTCTTTCTTTCAACACACGCGCTGGTTTGTACACCGCAGCCGGAACGCATATTTCAGATAAGTTGAACGAGGAATCTCTTGTTGTCATTCACGTTGAAGGCAAACGGGGCGTGGAGAACATCGAAGAAATAGTCAGCGTGCCTCACATTGATGTTATCTTTCTTGGCCCTTACGATTTATCCCAGTCGCTAGGCATTCCCGGACAAGTGCGAGATGTTCGCGTAGTTGAACTCATGGAGAAATGCGTTACCGCTATCCGTAACGCCGGGAAAGTGGCCGGTACATTTGCCGATAATCCTGAAGCTGCGAAGCTGTGGATTAAAGCTGGGGTGCAGTATGTTGGGCTTGGTGTAGATGTTGCTATCTTCTTGCGGGCGTGCCAAGCCTTAGTGAAAGCAGTGCGGGAATAGCTAGGGGTTAGGGCGTCGGGGTTAGGGAAGAGGGAAGAGGCAGAGGGGAGAGGGAAGAGGAAAGAGGAAAGAGGAAAAATTTTTGAATCATTGATTTTCCCGACGCCCTAACCCCTAACCCCTAACCCCTTTCTTTTGACTTCCGCGTAGCGGCGCTAGTCCCCCAGCGTTGTTGAGTTTTTTGGAAACCAATATCACAACTTTGCATTTTTTGTAGTTTATTTAACTACAGTTTATAAAAATTTGTTTTATACTTGGGCTATAGACCTCTTAAGAAGAATTTTTTAAGGGGATCAAAGTATAAGGAGTTAAAAAAAATGCAAACTTTATTGGGATCGACGGAATCCTCATATGGTATTAGCTTTGCTTTAGAAAAAATTGACTCGATTGAACTGGAGGGTTTTAAGCCATTCTTTAGAGAGCTTCCAGTCGATCCTTTTATAAAAGGTAAGTATCGCTTCAGGAGACTATCTCGATTCAAAGTAGTTGGGAATGAATTAATCAAACAACCTCATGGTTACTTGTTCCAAAGCAAGCAGTACAATCCTTTGGTAGGCGATGTCAAGCGAGAGTTTGCGGAATTAGATGATGCGCTGGGAGAACTAGATGGGTTTAAAAAACTTGTTTTGGAATTCAGAAATTACTGCAAGCTTAGTTCCGGTGTTGAAATAGGAGTTCATCAAATCCGAACAACTTGTTCGCCGAATAACTTTGGCAATCCCGCACCGGAAGGTATACACAGAGACGGTTGCGAGTTTATAGGTATTTTCTCTGTTGATAGGGAAAATATATCTGGCGGCGAAACGCATTTATATGTGGCGAAAAAGGAAAAGCCTGTTTTTAAGAAAGTTCTTCGTCCAGGAGAACTGTTGCTACTGAACGATCGCGACTTTTTCCATTTTACCACTCCCATTAAACCGACAACGGTTGGAGAGGGTACAAGGGACGTTTTTGTTGTTACTTACCCCAGTTTACTGTCTGATTAAGAGGTAAGAGGGGAGCTTGTAGGTTAATTCGCATACTGCAAGCCCTCTACCTTATAGTAAAGTAATAACTCTTTAGCATCAGCGAGCATCTTAACTATCGTTCGGTAGCCAAGCTTTGTAGACGTAAACGCCACCTATTCTCTTAGCTAGCTCTGGGTCTGGAGGTCCAATCCTCTCTTGTTTAAACTTAAACCCCGCCTTGTTCAGATATCCTTCATACTGCTCACAAGAAACTTTAAAATCACCTTTTTCCTCCAGCCCTGACTCCAGTGCTTTTTCCTCAAGAAGTGCTAAAATATCTTCTCCTTGCTGTCGGGCAATTTCAATTATGTGATTGTGATATTCTTTTAAAGCAGATTTTCGTTCTTCTTTGTTAATTGGATTGTGAGAGCGAATGAACTCATCACCCACAATCATTAGTCCCCCAGGATTCAAATTACGCTTAACATTGTGAAAATATTTTTGTTTGTCACCTCTTTTGATGTGATGATCGGCAAAGGAGGAAAAAATGTAATCAAATTTTCCTTCAGGATCGTAAGTGCGACTATCTGCATACAGAGGCTTAACTTTACCTTGTTTTCTAAATTTATGTTCCAGAATACCATAACAGCGCCAATCAATCTCGATCGCAACTATTTCATCAACATTTGGCATTTCATTTAAACGCTTAGTAAAAATTCCTGTCCCAGCACCAAATTCTAAAATTCTACAAGATGCAGGATTATTGCGTCTGTGGTCTAAACAGATCTCGAACATTTTCTGCATCATATCTTGATAATAAGCATGTTTTTCTTCGTGTTCGTCATAGTCATTGACATTTATATATGCAGACATTTCTATATGCTTTGTTTCATAAACTGTTAATCCAGTAAAAATAGTCTGGATAAATAGTTCAACTTCATCATTATGAGCAGTTTCAGGTATAGAAATAGCAAGTTTTGATTCTAACAAGTCATTAAACTTCTTTTCGTGTTTGGAAATTTCGTCTTCTTCGGCAATAAAGCAGATATTTTTTTGATCCAGCGCTTCGTCATCATATTTTGCAAGCAGTTTATCTTTACCATTGCCCTCAATAATAGAAAAGTCTTTACTGTATTCAGATCCTAAAACTGTTGACAGGTTGGCAAAGCTAATTCCATACACCTTATATTGTTTAGCATGTTCTAGGATAGTTAAGTAGTTTGACTCAAAGTCCTTTTCTGAGGTAAACACAAATACTCTAATGTTATCATGATGTGATGTTCGTAAAATCTCTTTACCCGTTCTTTGCTGCCAAAACTGTTCTTCAATATTAACAAGCGCAATAGCTTTTACTACCGGACTAATGTTCTTTTGTAGAGAAATAAGAATATGAGGGTATTGAGAAGCTGGTGCTAAGTAGCGCGATTGGTTGTCATTCAAATCATTGTTTAATCGACGATATTTGAGATAGGAATCGTAAATAACTTCCTGATAATAAATATTCTCGCGGAAAAATCTGTTATCTTTTAGGCTATCAGCTATCTCCTGAATATTTGCAAGTGTTTGATTGATTTTGAATACCGATGAATGAGGGGGTTTATCTATAAGATTAATTATTTCTTGTAATTTTGGAAATTCGCTTTGTGCCCACTTCTCACATACATAATTATTCCGGTTTCCAGTCAGTTCACAGAGCAGCTTTTGCCAATCATTCAGTTTTGTACCATCCATCGCCTGAAGCTGCTTTAGAGGATTAATTAGGTTTTCTTTGAACTTTACAAGTTGGCATTTATTGATCTGTCCATAAAGGTAACCCGCTTCAAAGTTAATCCACGGTCTCTTAGACGACTCTGGAGTTAGACAAACAATACCAATTTTGGCTTTTTTTAAAGCTTCTTTCGTCGATTGAAACCATGCGGCACCCGTCTCAATATCGACATCTGATACCCAACCCTCAAAAGGATCGAGTTTAAACATCGTCTCTTTTAGAGTAAGAGCTAACTTCTTGCCTAACTCTCCTGTCCAAGAGATGAAAACTAATTCTTTTTCCATGAGATTTTTTCCTTTTTTCGATTAATTGACAATTAAACAAACAAACTGCTTAAAAATTTTATCCTTTTCTTCTTATACAAGCTAGGCTAGTTCTTTTTTATTTTCGATAAAAATTACCTCACTTAAAAAAGCTAAATATGGCGTATATAAGTAACGCAAAATAGGGAATAGCAATAATCAAAGGTATATACTTCTCTACCTTAGTTAAACGCCTATATTGCTCATTTTGTAGATGATCATTTTTTTGAGCATCTGGCATTTGCCATTCTTGTTTATAACAAGCAAATGGTAAATATTGCTCCATTTCATGAATGATTTTAAACTTGATTTTATTTAGCTGCTTATATGAATTTATATTTATGTACCATACATAGCATAGAATTAACCCTAATAGAGAAGATACTAAAAGTAAGGTTTCTCCAGTTCCAGAGAAGAGCTTTTTGTTGGTGTCAGCTAATAAAGAAAGTAATGCTAGTAATATTGATAGTAGTGACACGTAGAAGGTATTCATCTTTCCTCTTCTCTCAGTGATTCTATCCATCATTTCGACATACATTTTGTATTGCTCTAGCAATATCTTCCGATCCTCATCAGTTATTTTGCGATCCTTGTTTTGTTCTTCTTGTGCTTGTTTTTGAGTCATTTTTTAAAAGCCTCTTATTTTTAAATAAATTATGTTTATTCTAAAAAATATAGTTTTTATTCACTCATGCCTGTTAAGTATTGCTCAACCTTAGTAACTGGGTTGCTCGCACACTTTAATTAGACGAGATGGCTTGTATTTGATTTAATTTAAAATTTAACATCTTTCGAGCCTAAGAAAACTTAAAAAAAGCTTAAATTTTCTGACAATCTGATTTACGGGAGTTTAGGCTTATCCCACGGTAAGGCGTTATTAACCTAAACTCCCATAAACTAGGGTGGGCATTGCCCACCCTACTAAATCTGCCTAAAGATAGGCTTGGGTTAATATTTTAATACGATCGCAGCCCAGGAAAAGCCTGTAGCGCTATTTGCCAATACTACGATATTGCCAGGTTTTACTAAATTTTGTTCTAAAGTTTTGGCCAAACCAAATAGAGTATCGGCAGCACCCATGTGACCGTATTCTGATAAAGAAATAAAAGTGTTTCTCTCTGTCAAACCTAGAGACTGAAGAATACTGAGAGAGACTTTTTTCTTAACTTGATTCATAAATATAAAATTGATATCGTTTGAAGAATAACCGCTTTTATGCAAGGCGGTTTTTATAACTTCTAAATAGTTAGTTAAGTAGATTTCTGAAAAAATCTTTTCTAGGGTTTTGGGATTTTTGACGGTTAAATAGTTAAAAGTGCGATCGTACAGATCATTACAGCCAAAAAACTTGGTTCCGCCTCCTTCAACCTTGATATAATCGGCTAATTCCCCGTTAGTAATGCCATGATAGGCTAATATCTGATTAGTAGTTTCCCCTTTTCGTAAAATCGCCGCTGCTGCACCATCAGCCATAATAAATGTGGATAGGCAATCTTTATCTGCATAATTAAGAAGTACAGATAATTTATCGCTACAGACTACGAGGGCGTAACGGGCATCGGGATTAGCAAGCAACATATTACTGCAAATATGAATCCCTAAATTTCCACCATTACAAAAGTTCCTCACTTCAAATGAAAAAGCATTTGTAGCGCCGATTTTATCTTGTATCTTAGCCGCAGGAGACCAAAAACTGTAATCGTAGTGACCTGCACCGCAAAAAGCGATAAAGTTAATTTCTTGAGGAAGAATTCTTGCTTGTTCGATCGCATTTAACGCCGCTTTAATGCCCATATCGCTGGGATGTTCGTCCACTTCTGCGATATGTTTTTGCTGCATTCCGATTTTTTCTATAAAAACCGATACTGGAAAATTCGACAGCTGCGCTATTTCCTCGCTGGTTAAAATCCGCGAGGGAATATAGTATCCTATAGCTGCAATTCCAATTGTGTCTGTTTGGTTATTCACCTGCTTAATTCCGGGTGTAGAAGCTTCTCCCCTTTTCTAAAGGGGAACGTCTCACTTCATTTAGTTTAGCTATTAGCACCTCTCAAACTTTTACCGAACAGCGGAATTCTTTTAACAGCGCCTCAGCAACTCCCAAGTTGTAAGGAAAAGGTGGTTTCACAGGACGATAATCGCGCTCGTGGGGTGGGCCATGACGCAGTACTGCGTTTACTAATAGACACGGTTCATCGCTGAGATTGATTGCTCCGTGCAGAACGCCGACTGGGATTGTCACTACTTTTGGTTGACAATCGCTCATCAGTGTGTATTGATAGCGCCGATTTTCTAAGGTGACCAGTACAAAGGTTCCCCGCACTACGAAAAGTTGGTCTGTTTGAAATCTGTGTACAAACATCTCTTCGATTGTACAAGGCGGTATTTGCACCAGCATCGTCTCGTCACTGGACTGAGGGGTATAAAACTCTGTCATACCCGCTTTTACTGAACTTAAAGGACGAATTTGAATTGTTCTTAAGGTCATAGAAAATCCTGTCAAACTGGTGTTTTATCTTTAGTCTAGCGCGGTAAATTTAAAATTTTGTTACTTAATTGTCAAAATTTAACTAAAATATGATATGTAAAGCCGATAAATTTAGTCGGGTTTTAATTAAACAAAAACAAGTAGGGTGGGCACTGCCCACCCTACGAATCAATTGGCAGAAACGGTTAAGCTGGTGGGTTGACTGGGGTTGCCCTGTAAAACTAAGCCACGGCGATTAGCGGCAATATGACGCAATATCTTGTAAATTGCTTCTATTTCGTCAGATGCGCCCGCTTTTTCAGCTAAGTGGGTCAGAGAGATGGGTGCTGGTTCGTGCTTGAGTACCTGCATCACTCGTTGCTGTAAGTCTAGAATGGCGGCTGCTGCCTTTTTACCGGCTTCTACCCCTGGTTGGTGGTAAGCGTTGATGTTGACTAAGAAACCGTACAAACCGACGGCGCGATCGTACAGCGCAATTAAAGCGCCTACCGTGCGAGCATTCACTTCGGCTATGGTGAGAGTAATAGAATCTCGCTGATTTTCGTAAAGAGCTTTGCGGGTTCCCTGTAAAAAGCCGGAGAGGTAATCTCCAGATGTGATTCCAGGTTCAATTTCTAGGGATGACCCTTGACGATCTTCGAGTACTTCAATAAAAGTGGCGAAGAAATTGGGGACACCTTCCCGCAGTTGCTGGACGTAGGCGTGTTGGTCGGTCGAACCTTTGTTGCCGTAGACGGCGATACCTTGGTGGACGACATTACCCTTGAGGTCTTTTTCCTTACCCAAGGATTCCATCACCAACTGCTGGAGGTAGCGGCTAAATAGCAGCAGGCTGTCTTTGTAAGGCAGCACTACCATATCTTTTTCGCCTTTGCCGTTGCCTGCGAAATACCAGGATAAGGCTAGCAAGGCAGCTGGGTTATTTTTAATTTCGGGTACGCGGGTGGCGTCGTCCATTTCTTTGCCACCGGCAAGCATGGCGCGAATGTCGATTCCCTGTAAGGCGGCGGGAAGTAAGCCTACAGCTGACATTTCTGAGGTGCGTCCTCCCACCCAATCTTCCATTGGGAAGGTTGCCAACCACCCTTCGGATCGCGCTTGTTTGTCTAGATTGCTGCCCACACCGGTGATGGCGACAGCGTACTGGGAAAAGTCGAGATTCTTGGCAGCGTAGGCTGTTTTGACTTCGATCGTACCGTTGCGAGGTTCTGGAGTTCCTCCCGATTTGGAGATCGACAGTACCATAGTGCTGCCGAGTCGGTCTTTCAACTTGGTGAGGATGCGATCGATTCCCGCCGGATCGCTGTTATCGATAAAGTGAATTCGCAGGGGTGGGAAATCTGGGGCCAAGGCTTCGGCGACGAATTGAGGGCCGAGTGCCGAACCGCCAATGCCGATCGAAATAATATCGGTAAATAGAGGAACGGATGGGGGATGAATGTCGCCGTTGTGAACTTTGCGGACAAAACTTTCGATTTTGTCGATCGTTTCGACAATATCTTGTTTGATTTGCGGTGTGGGGGCAAGATCCGGATTTCGCAGCCAGTAGTGGCCCACCATCCGGTTTTCGTCGGGGTTGGCGATCGCACCTCCCTCCAAAGCCGCCATATCCTGAAAAGCCTTCTCAAATTTGGGCTGCATTGCCGCGACGAAGGCGTCGTCAAACCGCATCCGACTGACATCGAGGTAAAATTCGAGTCCCTTATGATAATATAGCCAGTCTTGGTAGCGTTGCCAGAGTGCAGCTGCGTCCATAGAAAATACCATCGTAAATTCTTTTTTTCCATCAACAGTTTAAGGGGATTGGGGATTGGCGATGCCGAAGGAAATAGGAAAGATAAAAATTTCTACAGATCCGCCCACTCCTGAGTCCCCCTCCCCTATACCTTATATGTCCGGTTTGGGGAGAACGCGCAGGAATTTAACGATATGGCCGGTCAATTCCACGGCTATTATGTAGTTGTCTACCGTAAATCGATAGAAAATGCCCTCAGAATCGAGGCGTTTTAGCTCTGGCAAGTCTTTAATGTGATTAATATGTTTAAATTTTTCAAAGACCATATCGTAGACCTGCTCGCGAGCTGCGAATTCTAAGTTTTTGAGATCGATTATAAAGGATCTGGAGTAACGTACATCTAGGGACACGGGTCACTTACTCTAACTGCGAATTGTAGATGATTTCTCAATACTTTAGTACTTACCTCAATGTCGCAATTCATCTCCCGTTATAGCCAAGGGGGATATACCCTCGCGCAGCGAGTCCCCCCGATGCTTTAAGGGGAGATGAATTGCGACCCGCTAAAAATTGAGCGTTAGCGAATCGTTATAATTCTACCTGTATTTGTACTAGGTAAAAAGTGGTATGATTCTAGCATGATAGTCATCGAAGCCAAGCTTAAAGGAACTCAATATCAGTACAGCAAGTTGGATGAAGCAATCCGCACAGGACAATTCATCCGCAATACTTGCTTGCGCTACTGGGAAGACAATAAGGGGGTAACTCGTAACGACCTCCAAAAGCTTTGCTCGGTACTAGCTGAAAACAAAGAAACCCCTTGGGCAAAAAAGCTCAACTCTCAAGCTAGGCAGGCTCACGCTGATAGGGCGTGGTCTGCCATTTGGCGTTTCTATAAAAACTGTAGATTGGGTAAAACCGGCAAAAAGTGCTATCCAAAATACAAAAATTTCAGTCGTTCCATCGAGTACAAAAACAGCGGTTGGAAGCTATCTGCTGACAGAAAGCAGATAACTTTCACCGATGGCTTTGAAGTCGGAACAATGGATTTATGGAGTTCTAGAGATTTAGTTTGGTATTCAGAAAAACAAATCTCAAGGGTTCGTGTCATAAGACGTGCTGACGGCTACTATGCTCAGTTCTTGGTTGACTGGGATAGAAGAGAGGAGCATGAGTTTCAAGGGAAAATGGTAGGAATTGATTTAGGGCTGAAAGATTTTCATACCGATTCTGATGGAAATACAGTAGAAAACCCTCGATACTTGAGGAAGTCCGAGCGAAGATTAAAAATGCTGACTCGTCGGGTTTCCAAAAAGCATATTAAGGGTAAGAAACAGTCCAATAGATACCGTAAAGCACGCAAAGCTTTAGCTAAACAGCACCTCAAGGTAAGTAGACAGCGTGAAGACAAGGCTCGTAAAGATGCTTTGGCGCTAGTCAAGTCTAACGATTTGATTGTCTATGAAGACTTGAAGATCCAAAACATGGTGAAGAATCACCACTTAGCTAAGTCTATTAGTGATGCTTCTTGGTATCAATTCACACAATGGCTTCAATATTTTGCCAAGGTTAATGGTGTCATAGTTATTGCTGTACCACCGCACAACACTACTGTTGACTGTTCGTGTTGTGGAGCAAAAGTTAAGAAGACACTCAGTACTAGAACTCACAGATGCAGTAGTTGTGGAACAGTATTAGACCGCGACCACAATGCGGCAAAAAACATTTTGGCAAAAGGCTTTAAGCTGTTAACTGAATATCTGAACAGTACCGTAGGGCATACGGAATCTGACCTCAAAAAGGTGAAAGCTCAGGGAGAAACTGACCTCTGGCTCAAGAACAGCGATGGTCTTGTTCTAAATCGGCTTGATGAACTGAGAACCAAGAATTCTTGGGAATCCCCAGCTATACCTCGTTAGAGGTTAGCGGTGGGAGGATGTCAAGTAAAGATGCCCCTGGTTAGTTAAAATAAGGGTTGTTGCAACGATGAAACCCTTAAAATTTTGTAAATAGTACGTAAGTCCAACTCTATCCGAAGCTGAAGAAAATTTATGGCAAGCGCAACACTCGCACAGCTTCTTCGTAATTCATAGTATCACCAGGCTGAACCTGACGCTTGGCTTCGTTAATTGCTTTAATCGTATAAAGATCGCAATAAACTTGCTGTAACACACGCCAAGCAGTTTCTAGGTCTTCATCAGCTAATTGCTCGATTAATCCAGATAGTTGGTAAGTTAAGCGGTGCAGTCTACTTTTGAGAACATTCATATATACAAACCCGGTAAGAGAAGATGGGGGATACGAACAGGTTACTGGCCAAGTATTTGGACAATAATTTTTTGGCTATTTCGCTTGTATGGGTCGCAAATGCTTAGCCACTATGGATGCGGAAAGGGAGATTACTAAATATAAATCTCCGTATTTGAAATTAAGTCACAATCTACTGGCATAGCCGCATAAATTTACAAGTCTCTATTGTTTTATAAATTGGTCATAAGAATATAATTTCACATTATTAGAATTTATTTAGATAATTTGGAAAATAGAGAAGGTAAAGGCTAGCAAGTATTAAGGTACCTTATCTGTGCCGCTGCTACCCTGGTAGGCAAAAGAAAGATGGTTCTATGGTTTATAGAAAGTAGGATTCTGTGTTGGTGGAAAATCCACACACAAAGAAAAGTCGTTGTCGATACTGACTTCTAGGGTAAAATGCGTTAGCGTAGTCTGCTGACGAAGGCGGATTCTCCCAAGAAATTTTTTTGGGTTGATGAGACATCATCCTGTTTTGCCATTCTATCTCTGAAAGTCTGCATGGATATCTCTCCTGGTTATCTAGTTTCCCTGACGATTTTTGCGGCGATATATGCCCTGTTCGGCTTGGGGCTGAATTTACAGTGGGGCTTCACGGGTTTGATTAATTTTGGCCACGTCGCCTTTATGACGCTGGGAGCCTATACCACAGTATTGTTAAGCTTGCAGGGAGTGCCTTTGTTAATTGCGCCGATCGCAGGTGCGGCTTTGGCGGCATTGTTGGGGCTGTTGATGGGTATATCAACGCTGAGATTGCGAGAGGATTACCTGGCGATTGTGACGATCGGCGTCTCGGAAGTGATTCGGCTGATTGTGAATAATGAGGATTTGCCGATCGGCAAGGAATGGCGATCGGGAGTATTTGGGATACAAGGTTTTCCCTTGCCCCTGGATACGTGGAACCCAAATTTGTTGATGAAGTTGCTGGCGATTGCTTTACTGACGGCGATCGCTGCTTTAGCACTTTGGCAGCTGTGGCGGTGGATCGACAAAGAGTGGCGACAAGCAAAGTCAGGAGGGTCAACTCCTATCGGTTCCCTGTTGCTGGGAATTGCAGGTGCGATTTTAGGTTTGGTAGCTTACGTTGCTGAGGCGATCGCACTGTATAACTACACCTATAAAGCCGGTTTAATGCTGCTGGTGCTGCTAGTGCTGACGGTAATATTCTGGGGATTGGGACGATTGGTAAACTCGCCTTGGGGTCGAGTCCTCAAAGCCATCCGGGAAGATGAAGAAGTTGCCAAGGCGCTGGGAAAAAATGTTTTTTGGTACAAGCTACAATCTTTGATGCTGGGAGGCGCGATCTCCGGTATTGCTGGTGCTTTCTACGCTTGGCAGCTAGCGACAGTTTACCCGGATAGTTTCCAGCCGCAGATTACTTTTGATGCGTGGACGATCGTCATTCTGGGCGGGGCGGGTAACAATGTGGGCACTTTGCTGGGAGCGATTATTTTTTGGACTTACTATGAAGTAACTCGTTTTGTGCTACCCGGAATTCTGCCTCTGGATGATGCGCGTTTGGGTGCTTTTCGCATTATGGTCATCGGTTTGTTGCTGATCGTGCTGATGATGATGCGACCGCAAGGTATCTTAGGCAAAAAGGAGGAACTGACTCTTGGCAGATAATGAGGAAATCTTGACACAAGCGGAAGAGCAAAAACGACAGCCCCACCTTGCCAAAGCGCCTATACTTGCCGCTAGCGGACTTGTGAAGAATTTTGGCGGTCTCACAGCCGTGGACAATGCAGCGATCGAGGTTGGCCAAGGTAGCATCACAGGGTTAATTGGGCCGAATGGTGCCGGTAAAACTACTCTGTTTAACTTGCTTTCTAATTTTATTCGTCCCGATCGCGGACGGGTGATTTTTGATGGGGAACCAATTCAACAGTTGCAGCCGCATCAAATTGCCCAAATGGGTATGGTACGCACTTTTCAGGTGGCGCGGGTGTTATCCCGACTGTCAGTGATGGAAAATATGCTCTTGGGGGCGCAGAAGCAAACTGGTGAAAATTTCTGGAATGTTTGGTTGCAGCCCAAGCAAGTAATTGAGGAGGAAAAACAGCTGCGGGAACGGGCGATGCGGATTTTGGAGTCGGTGGGATTGGTTCACATGGCTGGCGCTTATGCGGGTGCGCTGTCTGGGGGACAGCGGAAGCTGCTGGAAATGGGACGGGCGTTGATGACCGATCCCAAATTGATTTTGTTGGACGAACCGGCAGCTGGGGTGAATCCGACGCTGATCGGTCAAATTTGCGATCGCATTTTAGCGTGGAATCGCGAGGGCATGAGTTTTCTGATTATCGAACACAATATGGATGTGATTATGTCCCTGTGCGATCGCATTTGGGTATTAGCTGAAGGTCGTAACCTTGCTGATGGCACTCCTGTGGAAATTCAGAAAAACGCCCAAGTGTTAGAAGCTTATTTGGGGCAGTGATGGCGATCGATTTGAGGATATATTTACATTGTCGATCAGCCGTAATATTGATGAAAACTAGCTTCACCGCAACTTATAGAATATAAAAAGCTTTCCACAACATGAAAATCTGCAAGCAAAAATCATGAGTACGAATGCCGAAAACGTTCAACGCGAAAGAATTGAAGCTGCCAAAATTATCGAAGCCTCCAGTAACTCTTTGCGAATGCAGCTTTATGTTGTCACTTCAATTGCTCAAAATATGGAGCTAGTTAAACAAAATATACCAGCTCATCTAACTTATCTCAAAGAGCTAGAAAATCAAAATGTCCTTTTTGGCGCTGGGCCAATGTGGACAGATGACGGTCAGTTTTTTGAAGGAGACGGTTTGATGATCTTGCGAGCAAATTCTCCCGAACACGCACGGGAAATCGCCGCAGCCGATCCGATGCACGCGAGCGATGCCCGTACTTTTACTGTCCGCCCGTGGTTACTCAATGACGGCAGTATCACTATTCGGATAACGCTCTCGGAACCGCAAAGGGCTGTGCTGTAAGTTCTACAAAGAATATCAGATAAAATTCAGTTTTATACCCCGTTTTTAATTGTGGGGATAAACGTTGTAGATTGGGCATTTGGGGCTGCAATAATTTCAACCCGCGCCCAATGTCCCAGTAGAGACGTTTCATGAAAAGTCTCTACTTTATTTATATTTGTACTTTTGTCAAGTCGTAATATTACTATATTTGAAATAGTTCGACAAAAATTATATATTTAGCCGCAGTACAAACACGTAAGTAATTGCCGTAAGTTAAAATCGCAAGAGACTCTAACGTGAAGAAAAAGTCCTGCTAGGTTTTATACATCAGGATTTCACTAACCCAGAGATGTCCCCAGGTGCGAGGATAAACAATGCCGAAATTTTTTTGGGAAAATTTACCATTTGGTTCTGCTGCATTCATCAATCTTTTACTAATTGCCAGCATTATGCAGGTGACAGAATCTCTAGCAGATGGGAGTAAAGGTTTTAGCCCTTATTCATCCTCTTTCTCTGGGGGGGATGAAGAGGATGAAGCGACTGATTTTTTAGAATCAGTCAGGGATTGGGGAAAAAGCGATCGTACCACTTTCTCAAGACAGCCGAATTTTGACGTGCGATCGGCTAACGAAAAAGAGGGTATAGCAAACGAGAGTTTTGCTTGGCTGTCAGAGGTACAACCAACTGATTGGGCATTTCAGGCGCTGGTATCTCTGGTAGAACGATACCATCTTTTTCACATTTATCGGCAGCACAGTTATTGGGGCGATCGATTTTTAAATAGATATGAATTTGCAGTTCGTTTAAATACCTGTTTGGAAAAAATTCAAGAACTAATTGCCTTAAACGCTTGCGAAGTACCTAGAGAAGATTTGAAGATAGTGCAGCGATTGCGGCAGGAATTTGCAGCGGAAATTGCTATTTTATACGGCGGAATAGACTCCTTAGAAGCAGGCACTACCAAGTTAGAAGCGCAGCATTTTTCTGCAACCGCAAAGCTCAATTGTGAGGCAATATTAAATCTAGATGATAGCTGCGATATCGAGGTTTCTCTTCTTAACAAAACGTTGTTTGATTATCGCTATATCCAAGTCCCGTCAAGCCTGAAAATTTATGGGGAAGCCCGCCCAATCGATCGGATTTACATTCGCGATCGCATTAACTTTTTCTTAGATTTTGCCCCTGAAGCTATTTCTAAGTTTCTAGCTTACAGCGATGAGTTTTTTAATTCCAGCCAAATCTACGCGAACTCCTATTCGCCTTGGAGTGGAATCGATACTCTTTATGAAAGCTGAAAACTCGCAAAAGTTACGATCTATGCTTCTCCCGGAGTAACCAGTGCCTAAAACTGAGGTTTTCACTAATACGGGAGAGGTTTTATTATCCATCGAAATTCATAGATTTTCTCATGGCGATCGCACTTTTTATTTGTTCTAAAACATTTCCAGGATTGCTGAGTAATTCCTGTTCTGTAAAGTGTAAAGTGAGAAAACCTCTGATATTTTGTTGCATCAATTTACATTTAAATTTTAGCTCATCAGAACTATCCCATCTTTCTCCTCGTATATAATTTTCATCTCTACAATAGACTATTATTTTATAAGCTTCAAATTGTAATACTGTGCAACTTGCCAGGTTATTTTTTGGTGTATATCTTCCCACTTGAGGAACGGGGAAATTTTGCCGTTCCATAGCATTTAAAAGACCTATAATTATCGGAGAAATTTCTGATGGTAAGGTTAAATTTGGCCATACGTCCTGAAATTCCAAATTTGTTATTGATATTGCGTTAGGTTCTATCAATACAGGTAAATTTGTATTGGCATTATCTACTTTTGGAATTTCTGGTATATCCGGCTCTATGATTGTTCTGGAGGAAATTGTGTTGATATCCCGTTCTATTGCTTCCTTGCTTTCTAACTTGGCAGTAATAAAATTACTAATTGATTCTTCTATAGCAGTAAACTTTTCAAAAAAAACTTCACTTTTAGGAGTTAATTCTTGAAACATTTCCTTAATTTGTTTAAAATTGTCTTTAAGTTTTCCTAAAGAACCCAGATGATTTTGATAAACAGAAATTTTATCTTTTAATTCCTGGATATCGCGCCCATATTTAAGCTGGCTTTCTTCTAGTAACTGCCGTAATTTAGTAGCTTCTTCTCTAGCGATCTCAGCTTCGGTACTGAGTCTTACTTTTTCGTCATCTCCGTAGGGTACTGGATCGATCCCATAAACGCTTACTATTTGTAAATTTCGCCATGCAGAGCTAGCCCTATTTCCAACAGCAGTCATTCCTTTGGTTAAATAAAGAATAAATGTTGAAAACGAAGCTCCGATCATAAAAGATGTGACTAAATTCAACAGGATGTTAAAATCTCTAGACTGGTTACTTTCTAAAAAAGCAAGAGCTGTCAGAAAAAGATCTGCTAGAAATACTATCCATATTGTTGAAAAATTTTTCCCTACTACAGGTAAGATAAATTTTAACTTTTCGTTTAAGATATTTGACTCATCTATCAAAACAGTTATAGGTAGAGTTGCCGTAGCAATAAAACCGAGTAAGTTGTTAGTAGGAATTCCGAAGACTTTAGCTCTGTCTGGAATGTTAAATGTTGTTTTAAAAAAGTTATCGAGAATAGCAAACTGGGCAAAACTAAAGAAAAGTAGCACCAACAATACTAAACAAAGTAGAATTATCCACAATCTGGTTTCATCCCGGTATTTCTTTTCAAGCCTTGGTATCCTAGAAACAGGTTGGCTCTCTTTACTCATAAAATATCGATGGCTACAGCTTTAGGGTAAGGTAGGAGTGGGTTTAATGTGACAATTTGTGGTGGGCTTGGTTGCTAAACTCACCCTTATTTGTCAGAATTAGTATTACACTTATTTGGTTCTGTCGGATCGACTAGATCTTGGGGAACGGCACAGTAACCAGATTGCGGGCTGGCTTGATATCCTTGGGCGTCTAGCTGAACCATGTTCTGTTCAAGCTCTCTATTGTAGTGTACTCCTCCCATCTTGTCTATATCGTTAAGCTCGCTAGCAAGGCTAGGAGAAACTTCTTTACCTGGGTAAAAGATATCGCTACTCTCTGGATTATCTTCTTCCACCGATCGCAAAACTTCAGTTAATTCTGGATTCCCCCGTAGAGCTTGTTTATAAAATCCTCCAACTCGATTCCATGTGTATGGTTTAACCCATATTTCGGGATTTTTTTCAATTAATTCAAATGGAATAGAAACAATAAAAATAATTTTTTCAAGTTCTTCAGAATAAATATCTAAATTTTTTTCTAAGCTTAAGTGAAGAACTTGTTCTTCCTTTTCAACGCTCCACTTCCAAGCCAAGCAAGTGTCGTACTTTGTATAAACCCACTGCCCTCTTATTTGGTCGATACGTCCTACAAAAAATCGGTTGCTTTTATTAGAAACACTAATTATTGTAGTAATTTTTGGAGCAGACTGATTTCCTTTAAAGGTGATGGGTTTTCCAGTTTCGGTTTTGAGGTTATCTGGAACTGATAAAAATATTTTTTTGGGTGGACAAGTTTGGTCATTAAAAATTTTATTGTAAATACGCTTTTTTGATTGTACACTGATGGCTTCTCCACTCGTCACTTGGAATTTGCAAGGATGGCTGCGTAATTTTACGCCTAAAAAAATTACGCTAAAAAATGCTATAATTGCTAGGATTTTGGATATAGTTTTCATAATAATATCTAGCAATGCGATCGCGTTCTGGATTGCCTCTATGGTAGCGCGATCGCTGTCCGCTATTGCGCGGAGAGTGAAGCTTTTTTGAAAAAAAGCTTTTACCAATTTAGCCGCCAGCGCTAAAGCAACCTCTGCCTTTCCGTTTCACCTTTGCGCTCTCCCATACTATGCCGTGGTAAAATACTACAGCTTTGGCTAGGTGCTGGGTAACTACCCAACCTCGCCCCATACCATTTTTAATTTTTCCAGATGGTGGTCTGAGCCCGTGGAATATCGATCGCAAGTGGAACAAATACTAAATACACTCAAAAAAGACTTACCGACGCTTTTTGAGAAAGATATCTCCTACGATATTTATAGCCAAGATATCTACTTTCAAGACCCGGTTAACAAATTTAAAGGAAAATTTAATTATCGCATTATTTTTTGGACGCTGCGATTTCACGCGAAACTATTTTTTACGGAAATATACTTCGATCTCCATGACGTGAATCAGACAGAGCCGGACATCATTTTGGCCAATTGGACTGTGCGCGGTATTTTGCGTCTTCCCTGGAAAGCTCGCATATTTTTCAACGGCTACTCTACTTACAAACTCAACAAAGATATTTTGATATACGAGCATATTGATATCTGGGATCGCCCTCCTGGCGAAATTTTGAAACAGTTCATTCGCAAGGGAGGAGAAAGCTAGCGCCGCTACGCAGAAGTCAAAAGTCAAAAATATTTTGAATGTCAGGCATTCAGCTACTTTCGGCTTCCTGGATTAGAGCCAGTGCAAATAAATTAAGAAATATAATCGGCAAGGAATTCTCGCATATATTGATTTACAACTTCGGGTCTGTCTTGCTGTACCCAGTGACTACAGTTGGGGATGTACTTAATTTGAAAATCTCTGACATAAGCTTCTGTACCGTAGGTGAGTTCTTTCCCAAGGGCTGTATCGTTTTCTCCCCAAATCATCAGTGTAGGAACTTCCAGAATTTGCCAGACTTCTTTGATAAATACCTGCCGAAAAATATTGCGATAATAACTCAACATCGCTTTTATAGCACCTGGTTTGGCAGCGGCATTTTTGTATGTTTCGATATCTGCTGAAGCAAAGTTGTTTTTATTAAAAGTCGTCTTAATAAAAACTGATTTAATTGCTTTGTAATCAGATAATTGCAAAACAAATTCCGGTAGTACAGGTAACTGAAAAAAGAAGATATACCAGCTACGCATCAACTGTTGCGGATTTGTAAAGAAAGCCTGGAAAAATTTGGCAGGGTGAGGTACATTCATAATAATCAATCGCTCTACGATTTCCGGATAAGTGTAGGCAAAATTCCAAGCGATCGCAGCACCCCAGTCATGCCCTACAAGCACACATTTTTGGTAACCTAATGTCTCGATCGCGCCCTTAACATCTTTGATAAATTCATCCATCACATAAGCAGATTTATTTGTTGGTTTATCGCTGTCATTGTATCCGCGTAAATCAAGGGCGACAACCTTAAAATCCTTAGAAAATTGTGGAATTTGATATCGCCAAGAATACCAAAATTCAGGAAATCCATGCAGCATCAGCATCAGGGAACCTTCTCCCTGAGTTACGCAGTGCAGCTTTATCCCATTAGTATTAATATAATTGTGCTGCCAGGAATTTTCTATAACAGACATTGATATTTCCTAAATAAATGGTAGGGTGGGCATTGCCCACCATCGAGAAAGAAAAAAGGGAACAGACATTTTGATGGGCATTGCCCACCCTACGTTAAATTACAACCAGCGATTTATCGCCACCAGTATCGCTGACCTTGCCAAAAAATGCCAATGGGAAGACCCATTAACTGATTTGGATTTTGTTTGAAATTCATTAGAATAGCTGGTAGAGGGAAGAGTAACTTGAAAGCAATAACTAAGGCTACACAGGGAATTAACGCCCACAAAACACCGGCATTGATTCTCACTTGCGGATAAAATCGCTCAAGTAAGTAAACTGCGAGTACACCCACGCAAGCTGCTACGAGAAAATTCATGAATACACCAGTAGGGCCTGAATATATAAAATTTAGCGTTGCTTCGACTATAGAAGAGTATTTCAGCCCTAAACCTACTAGCAACTCTACAATGATAACAATAAGTGTGGTGAGGACAGAAACTTGTAATAAAGATGACCAAGGCAGGAGTTTTAAGCTACCCAGAGGATCTCGCATATTGTTTCCAGCTAAGAGATTGATTTAATTTTATCTTGACTGGCGAGTTTCCAGTAGCGCCAGTCTATGATTGCGGTACTTTCTGGAAGGCTCTTTCTGTCTGAGGTCTGGCTAGTTTAGCTTTGTCTGATGGGAATTTCAATCGCAAACTCCGCCCCTTTACCGGGTGTTGAAATGCACTTTAGCTGGCCACCATGTTTTTCCACAACAATTTGATAGCTAATAGACAACCCCAAACCGGTGCCTTTACCGACTGGTTTAGTTGTAAAGAAAGGATCGAATAGTTTTTGGCGCACTTCTTCCGTCATGCCTGGGCCATTGTCAGCAATGCTAATTGCGATCTGAGTGGAGTTGATTTTTTCAGTGCGAATCCGAATCTGGGGATTTTGGATTTTGGATTTTGGATTTTGGATTGGAGATTTATCTCCGGCTGCTTTGCTTCTGGAATTGTCTGTTTGTTCGAGGGCATCGATCGCATTAGCTAAGATATTCATAAATACTTGGTTCAGCAACCCAGCGTAACACTCCACTAGGGGCAGATCGCCATATTCTTTAATAAGTTGAATCGGTGGACGATCTGGCTTAGCTTTTAATCTACTCTGCAAAATCAGTAGGGTGCTATCAATTCCTTCGTGAATGTTCACAGGTTTCTTTTCGGCTTCGTGCAGGCGAGAAAAGTTTCTTAAAGTAAGAACTATTTCCCGGATGCGTTCGGCACCTAACTTCATTGAAGTGAGCAGTTTGGCTAAATCTTCTATGAGAAAATCTAGTTCGATCGCTTCTAATTTTTGCTCTATTTCCGGCACGGGATGGGCATAGTGCTGTTGGTAAAGGTGTACGAGAGCGAGTAAATCTTGGCAGTATTGATGAGCGTAATTGATATTGCCGTAAATAAAATTGATCGGGTTGTTGATTTCATGAGCGACCCCTGCGATTAGCTGCCCTAAACTGGACATTTTTTCAGTTTGAATCAGTTGACTTTGGGTTTGTTGCAGTTTTTGTAAAGCGAGTTCGAGTTGCTGGGATTTTTGTTTTTCTCTCTCTTCACTCTGCCGCCAAGCTTCTTCAGCTAGTTTGCGATCGGCAATTTCATTTTGCAATTCTTCATTAGTTTTGCTTAGCTGAGCCGTGCGCTCATAAACTCGATTTTCTAATTCTTCATTAGCTTCCTTTAGTGCTTTTTCTGCTCGATAACGCTGCTCATCTATACTTCCAAGTTCTTTGGCATTCCACCAAATTAAAACCGCAAAAACGACAACATTCAATACCCCCAACAGGGATATTGCCATTTCAGCAGTGTAGACATTTGAGCGGTAGCCGGATAATATTAACCACCCCACAATTGGCGGAATAGCGATCGCAGTAGGGTACAAACGTCTAGCCATAATCCCGCCAGCATTATTGCTAGAGACAACAGCTATCAATCCTCTGTCCGGACGAGCAAACAAAATGCCGAAACATAGTAAAATGAATGCTATGGCTGTATGCAATGCCATAGCTGTATAAGAAGAGCCTGCTTTGTAAAAGTAGGAATTGCCATAGATATAGCCTAATAAACCCAGGCTGGCAATTAAGAATGCTACTAAAGTAAATGAGTGTGCTAAAATATATTTGAGTCGCGCTATATTTAACAGTAGTAGAGCAGAGCCAAGCAAGAAAAAATTCAGAGCGGTATTGGGTGCCATCCGTCCTGGATATGCAGTGCCAACAGCGCTTGTATTGTCTTTGAAGAAAAGTTCGTCAATGCCAAAATTTAAGTTAAAACCATACTGAATTAATGTCAGCAGACCGATCGAAATAACTAAGCTGGCGCACGCAACTGCGGCTATACGTAAGTGTGGTTGCCTAGAGATATTTTTCAGCTTTCTATGCCACAACTGTAGGGATGTCCCACTTAAAATGAAGCAAATAGCTGTGTTGGCTTTCATGCTTACCAGTCCCGGTAATATGCTTTTGAGGATGGCAATATCAAAAATCCAACCAGCAATAACTACACAACCAATTAAAAGTACAGTACTAGCGGCTTTTCTGGAATAAGATTGCATGGAAGCTATTAAAGTGGATTGTTCACACAGTCTTACTCTTCCCTCAGAAAGTTCCATATTCTCTCTCTCAAAAGCTTGCCCTTCTCTATTTAACAATAAAAACTGAAAAGTCTGTGTGCCAAATTTTACAACATTCCAGTGAAACCGAAAGTGGTACGATCGAATAGGCTACAATACTATTTACTCAAGGTCTGCGATCGCATTCATCAGAAAAATTACAGTTTCCTATTTTAAGTAAAAAGTTATACTTTTTTCTTCCGGGATTTTAGCGATTCGAGTGAAAACGATCGCCAAAAAGCTAAAAAATCAGTACTGGGCTTGGCTTGGGCTGCTATAAGAGAAAATCTGGTGAACTGACTGTGACTACTTGTCCTTTTTTCGTTATTTTCCTACTTTTCCTACTTTTCCTACTTTTTAATATTGTGATAAGATTTGATTAATAAAAATTATTATTTCCAAGTTAAGATTGACATTTGAAAGGCAGTAAAGTATAAATATTGTTTAGTAGATAATTTTCGCTAATAAAAATAAATAAGACTCGTTGGAGTATTATGACAAGTTTGGAGCATAAATTAGGAACACTAACCTGACGCGATAGAAGCGCAATAAATAATTGACGATTTGCAAAGGAAGTAAGCAATGGCTGATTGTCGCTCGCTATTAAATTTAAAATTCAAGGAGAGGATGAAAAAATGAAACGTTTGATCGTTTGCTGTGATGGAACTTGGCAACAACTAAATAGTAGTTACCCAAGTAATATAGTTAAGCTTGCCCAGGCAGTGAAATCGAGAGGTAGTGACGGAGTTCCACAGATCGTTTTTTATGATGAGGGAATTGGAGTAGAGAGTAACAAGATTTTGGGCGGAGCCACTGGACTGGGAATCGATCGAAATATACAAGATGCCTATCGTTTTCTTTCTTTCAACTATGAGCGCGGTGATGAAATCTATCTATTTGGGTTCAGTCGCGGTGCTTACACAGTCAGGAGTCTAGCGGGGATGATCTATTGCTCCGGTCTGCTAGATCGCCCTTATGTTACCAGAGCATCGGAAGCTTACGAGCTTTACCGTAACCGAGGTATTAAACCAAAGGATCGTGTAGCAAGGGATTACCGCGAAGAATACGGCGATCGCGTCCCCATCACTTTGCTTGGTTGTTTCGACACCGTGGGAGCGCTTGGTATTCCCGGTCTAGCCGCCTTCAAGAAGTTTCACGATCAGCTCAATCAGAGGTACAGATTTCACGACACCACTTTAAATCAGTTGATTCAGAATGCGTTGCACGCCGTGGCGATCGACGAAGTTCGCGAAATCTTTGATGTTACGCCTATGAAGAAAAATCCTGATGCTGAGAATCAGCGGGTTATTCAAGTTTGGTTTCCTGGCGAGCATGGCTGCGTCGGCGGTGGAACGGAAGAATACAGGGGGTTATCAGATGCCGCCTTACAATGGATGATCGATTCAACCCGTAACCTTGGATTGGGGCTTGAATTCGATATAAGTGCCATTCCCACAGGTATCAATCCCAATTATGACATTGATTTTAAAAACGATCCTGGGTTCTTCAAATTGGCAGGAATCAAGTTCCGCGAGGTGGGCGATGCTATTGAGGAGCTTCACGAAAGCACGATCGAGCGATTGAAAAAACGCCAAGACTATCGTCCTAAGAATCTGCAAAAGGTTATCTCCAAAGTAATTCAAAATGTAGAAAAATGAGAAAACTTTCTCTCGTAACCGAACATAAGAAGACGATCTAATCTACAACAATCAAAAGGAAAAGCAATCATGGCAAGAGATACATCTAGAGATGGATTGAGCAACAAAGCTTTAGCATATACCTTGACTCATTTCAAGCCAATTTGGGATTTAGTTCAAAGTTACGAGCCTCTCAAACGTAAGCTAAACAAATTTTTTCTGAATAGTATCATTTACAAACTTCCGACGCGCCCGCTTCCCTATAGCTTAATGGGCCTAGATCCCAAAATTCCAGGGACAGATCATCCCAAGAAAACTGATACCTATACCTCTTGGGATTCACTGACAGACAAGACTTATACAGGACGACATTTACCTCCCAAACCGGAATTTAACAAAGAAGGGAATTTGCCGCCACTCGACAAAGTAAAGACATTATTCCAAAAAAGAGACGGAAAAACCATTTATTCGGACAAATCGACTCTGCTCTTTCCCTATTGGGTGCAGTGGTTTACAGATAGTTTTCTGCGGATCGATCGGGAAAACCGCTTCAAAAATACCTCCAACCATCAGATTGATATGTGTAATGTTTACGGGTTGACCCGCAAACAAACAAATCTGATCAGAGCTTTCAAAGACGGTAAATTTAAAACCCAAAAACTCAAGCGCCAAGATGGCGTAGAAGAAGAGTATCCACTCTTTTATTATGCCGATCCCGAACAGGGTATTATCGATCCTCAATTTGAAGGTCTTTATCAGCCAATTAATGATGAGAAAAGGCAACCCCCCGAAAAGAAAGCCAAGATCTTTGCAATGGGAGTTGAACGGGCAAACGTCCAAATTGGCTATGTTATGCTCAACACTTTATGTATCAGGGAGCATAATCGAATTTGTGATGTTTTGTCCAAAAACTATCCAGATTGGGACGATGAGAGACTTTTTCAAACCGCCAGAAATATTCTCATGGTGATTATTCTCAATATCATCATGGAAGAGTACATTTTCCACATTACGCCTTATAATTTTAGGTTCTTTGCCGATCCGGAAGCTTTTACCAAGGAAAGTTGGTATCGAGAAAATTGGATGGCGATTGAGTTTAGTTTTGTCTATCGCTGGCATAGTGCGCTTCCTGAAAACTTTATCTATGACGGCAAAGAAACATCTATGTACGATTCCCTCTGGAATAATCAGATGTTAATCGATAAAGGGTTGGGTGCATTGATGGAAGAAACTTGTTCCCAACCAGGCACTAGAATTGGTTTGTTTAACACACCTGATTTTCCGATCGCAGGCACACCCTATACCTTTATTGATGCTACCGAACTAGCATCTGTTAAACTCGGACGGCAGGCGCAGTTAGCCAGTTATAACGATTACCGCGAAATTTGTGGTTATCCCAGAGTGACCGATTTCAATCAAATTACGGGTGACGAATACGCTCAACAGAAATTAAAAGAGTTGTACGGTCATGTGGATAATATTGAATTCTTTGTCGGATTGTACGCCGAAGATGTGCGGCAAAATTCAGCAATTCCGCCTTTGGTAGCACGGATAATTGGTATTGATGCTTTCTCCCAAGCTTTAACTAATCCTTTGTTATCGCCTAAAGTCTTCAATAAGGAAACTTTTTCGGAGGTTGGTTGGGAAATTATCCAAAATACCAAAACAGTCTCCGATTTAGTGAATCGTAATGTTCCACCAAGCGATCGCAAGTACAAAGTCTCATTCAATCTTTAAGTTGTAGCTGACAACTAAGACTCAAGGTAGTTGAGGGCGCAAACACACCTGCGCCCTCAAAAATGAGCAAGAAAAAGACAAATATTATCTTGCCAATCAGAAAAATGTACAGAACTAGGCTTTTAAAAGCGATCGCCTTCTTTATGGGGTAACTGATATTCGTTAATCCAGCCTATGCCTCAGCTCGCCAAGATGCGCCCAAAATCCTGGGAACTCCGGTAATAGATATTACGGATCTCTTCGCATTTACCAACCCGGAGTAACCCAGTCATGTAGTATTAATCAAGAACGTTGCACCGTTGGCAAGCGAGTCGTTGTGGTTTTGTGAATTCTTTCAGCGGGAAAGGAGTAACAGAGATAACGGTTTGTGTAGAGCCTTTTTTAGCGATTAACCGAAGGTTTTGTGATGAACAAGAAGTTATTTACGGAATATCCCGAACAAGACGAACGCAAATACTACGATCTTCTGACTGAACAAGTCACGATTCGGATGGATAATCTGTACAAGGATAAAGAGCGGGCGCTGCGAGATACCCATACCAAAAGCCATGCTGCTGTGAAAGGAATTCTCGAAATCTTTGACTTTGATGAGGAAGCGATTAAACGCGAATTGAGCGATCGCACTGCGCTAACTCCTTCCCAGGTTAAAGAGATTTCCATCAAGCAAGGCTTGCTCTCTTCACCCAAACAATATCCTGTTTGGCTGCGATTTGCCAACGGGGCTTTCCAAATAAAAAATGATTACGAGGCGGACACCCGCTCAATGGCAGTGAAAGTGATGGGGGTTGAGGGGGAACGGCTTGAGCAAAGCTATGAGTCGAAAACCCAGGACATTATTGTTCACAATTCAGTGTTTTTCTTTGTTAAAACTATCCGAGACTACTACGGCTTTTTTTCTGCTGTCGTTGAGTCAAAGGAGGCAACAAAGAAGTGGCTTTTTCAACATCCCAGGCAATTCTTAGCACTCCTCAAGGGTACGGGCGAGGTTCCGAAAAGTTTACTGACACAGCGGTATTGGAGCAGTTCAGCCTCTGCTTTGGGTCTCAAGCCCGATTTCGACCCCGACCAGACGAGTGTCGTTCCTGTGGAATATCCGGCTGTGATTAAGTATGCGTTTACTCCAGTTTCACCCCAGCCACCCCACGACAGGATTGCATTCCAGTCTCGACCGGGAATTCCTAAACTTCCTTTTGGCGATCGCGCTAAAGCACTCGGCTTAGATCCGAATCAGCCGGACAATTACTACCGGGATGATATCATTCAATCTCTTGGGAAACCTGATGCTGAATACTGTTGGGAATTTGGCATTCAGTTCCAAGCCAGCCCAAATATGTCGATCGACGATACCACAATTCCCTGGAAGGAAAGAGAATCACCCTTCTTCACAGTAGGTCGTCTCACCGTCAAGCATCAAATCATTGATTTTGAAAAACAATACGATTTCTGTGAAAACTTGCGATTTTCTCCCTGGAACGGTCTAGCAGTCCATCGTCCGGTTGGTTGCATAAATCGACTGCGCGGTGTTGTTTACCCTGTTGTCGCCAATTATCGCCAACAAAAGCGAGGTATTGCCTACCAAGAACCAACAGGATCGGAAACATTTTAAGGAAATAATTGGAAGCGACATCACGATGCTGCCAAAAGGGAAAGACCAAAAAGAAAAAACTTTCCCTTTTAACTTTTTCAAGCGCAATAGGCAAAGAACTTAATTGCTGATTTCGCTCTTACTTACCCCATTCAATTTGAGAAAAAATGCGATAGCTATCTCCATCAACAACAGGTCGATCGTCTATTTTAACATTTTCCATATTAACCAAGTTGTAGCGAACATTTTCCATATAAATAGTTAAGATAATTTTAGAAATTTCTAAAAAATTTATTACCCACTGACATTCTTCTTGGCAATAAGATTCATAGTGCTGGATCAACTTAGCCATACAAACTTCTAAATGAGTGCGCGTCGAAGGAGAAATTAGCAGAATTTTGAGTATCAGAATTGCCAACGTAAGAGGATTACCTTGTGAAGCTAACGAAACAAACATCGCCCCAGGCTCTCCATCTCTTTCTGTAGTTAAATATTCAATGACCCGATTGCAAGTTTTGAGCAATAAAGAGTTATTCAGCACTTCTTTGTTAGAGCTTGGATAAAGAACTTCAAATTTTTTCCCTAGCTGTGTTTTTAGGGTTTCTACCAATCCTTGGTTGTCTAGATAAAATCCCAAATATTTTAGCAGGCTTTGCTTAAACTCTTTGTAGCAAAGTTCTTGAGTTTGTTGGACAAAAATATTGGCTAAGTTTGCGTAGCTAAACGGGCCGCGTTTTGCTACAACTTTCTTGATTAAACGCAAAGCTTCATCACCGAGCGCGGTTGGGTTTTGGGTTCGCTTATAGTTGAACCCCGCAGATTCAGAATGCGCTGTGTACATCGCCAAATCGAACTTGAACTGCTCTTGCAGTTGCTTTGCAAGTCCTTGTGCAGCTTGGCGCTGTTCTGGCAAATTTTTGGAGTTGGCATACTGAGGAGCTAATAAATAAGAAGTGTAGCGATTCTTCCAGTGGTCTTTTTCCCGGTTGTCATATTTAGAGACAAATAATTTCAGTTCTTGGTAATCTTCGCTATTAATAAAATTGCTGAGCCAAGCTTTGACAGTTTTTACTATAGGAAATACTATTTTATGGCTGGTTGAAGAATTAGAAAGCAGTTCAATAAGTTCGTGTGCTGGCTTGTATTTTCTCCCGAAAATCCAGTTATTGAGAAGAATATAAATACTGCGTTTTAATGTATTTTTATATTCTACTTCTTGTTTAGATAAGATAATTTCTTTAAGTGCTTGTTGAATTTCCGAACCAGTTAGATTGGTCGGATTAATAAATAAACGTTCAAATTCAGATAAAACTAACTCAGGTGACCATTTTTTAACAATTTCTAAAAAAAACTGGCAAATTATTTCCTGGGGTAAAGGACGGTTTGGTTCTGAAGGCTGCGTTTGACGAGTGTCCAGGGGGACACGGCTGTACGTTGAAGTCCTGGGGACTGTTGAGTGGTTAGTTGTGACTGGAGGTATGAAGCTTTGGGACGGCATAACCCTGGCGAGAACTCTTGATTTTAAATGTAATCTTTTTATATAGAGTAGCTCGTGATTGCCAACTTTAATAGAGCATGACAGTCGCCCCACAACTTGGTGAGGCAAATTAGGCGATGGCTGTGACCCCAATCACAAGGGGAGCGACCCCACCCCCGACCCCTACCTGTCTACCGGGAGGCGGATGAAGTTCAATGTCTGTTAAGTGCCGTATATTCAAAGTAAACTATTGACAACTACCACGATGAGGCGATCGATCCCAGTAGCATGAGTAAGAAAACAATAAGTCTTCCGATCATTTCCATCCTATTTGTTCTAATTGCAGGTGCGGGCGGCTACTGGTTATTCGGGAAAAAATTTCCACCTTCGCCCGAAAGTTTAAGCTTAGCCCAAGAGACACCAACACCAAAGCCAACGCCACAAATTATCGTGCAACCTCAGCAAGTGAAAGCTTTGCCTGGAGGCTTAGATACGGTGCCGATGTTTAACAGCAATAGTCCGGAATGGTTGAAGACTGAAGGAATTTTACTTTCTACTTTTCCGCCCACAGGAAAAGCTGCTGCTCTAGCCCACCTTAACTTTCCATTTCAGGGAAGATTTGATATATTTGTTCATCATCAAACCATCAATCCGAAGGATTTGCAGACATATTATTTAGGCGTAATTCTGCATAATCCCGGTTCTCAAGCAATTACCGTAGATGTGTTGCAAGCGGCAACTTATTTAACTCAAGATTCGCCCTATATTAAACTGCCGCATTATGTAGAAAATCCCGATAATAGTGTGTATGCAGGCCCTGGCGATCGCGCCGTACATGATGTACTTCAAGGTAAACGACAAGCAGATTTTCCTGCTAAGCTAACTATTCCGCCCCGCCAAAGCGCGATGTTGATGAATCTTCCTATGCCAGTGCGGAATTTTGAAAAGCCGCAAAACGGTCGGTCGGCGTTAATTCGATTGCGTAGTAGCGGTAAGGTTTATGCAGCTAGTTTGGCGATGTTTGCTAAACAAAATGCCGATGGTACGGAACGCGCTCCCACTTTAGCAGAATGGCAAGCACTTTTAGATACAGGTAATTTAGCAGGCCCGCGCGATAAAACTCCCACTCCTCCAAACCAAGTTGGCGGTCAATTGATTTACGGTCGCGTTGCGGGTGTGGCGCAAGGTTCTGTATGGAAAGCGTTGGTAGTCGATCGCCCTGACACAAAATATTTAACCATTCCCCAGCGCGGTCAAGCTATTTCTTATGCTATCAATACTCTGCGCGGTGGAAAGTTAGGCACCGATCAAATTCAAACGGCGAAAATGCTGGTGCGCTATCCAGATACAGCTTATGAAGCGCACGGTAATTACGCGATTGAATACAATATTAATTTACCTCTTTATAACCCTACGAAAGAAGCGCAGACTGTTAGTTTAACTTTGGAAACTCCTTTGAAAGAAGACAGGTTGAGTAAAGGGGGATTAATTTTCCGAAATCCCTCTTATGGTTTTCCTTGGTTTAGAGGTAGCGTGCGGTTGCGGTATAAAGACGATCGAGGGCAACAAGTAACTCGCTACGTGCATTTGTGGCAACCAATGGGTGAGGTTTTGCAACCTTTGCTATCCCTCGTAATGCCAGCAGGCGATCGCAGAACGGTGCAATTAGATTTTATTTATCCACCAGATTCGACGCCGCCGCAAGTGCTGACGATTAAAACTGCACAGAATTAACCGAAAACGAAGACTTTTGCTTCGTATTCAGCTAGATCGGTAACTAAGCGATCGTCTTTCGATTCAACATCGTAATTATTTGTCCATTCGTGGCAAGTTCCGTTAGCCGGAAAGTTGGGAATTTCATAGTTTTCTAAATGTTTATCTGAGAAATTGGCTACAACGACAACCCGCGATCCTTGATCATTCCAGCGCACGTAAGCAAATACTTTTGCTTCTGGATTTTCGTGAAAAAATTCGATGTTGGCTGTTTGGAGGGCAGGATTTTGTTTCCGCAGGGTAATTAAACCTTTGAAATACTCAAATAAATTGCGATTGCGGTCATTTTTTAACAAAGACCATTTGAGAGGGTTGCTATGCTCTAAAGTTATGGGAGTGTATTCGCCAAATTCTTCGCCCATGCGGATCATAGGCACTCCAACAGCCGTCATTAAGATCGCAACTCCCAACTTGACACGCCCAAATGCAGCTGCATCGAAAATGTTGCGATCGCCTAAATTTTCTAACAGGCGCTTTTGGTCGTGATTGCTGATATAATTAACCACCTTCGTAACGCCTTCTGGGTACTCCTGCCGCTTGGGATCTAGAACTTTCTTCAGTTCCTCTTCTAGCTCGAACTTATCGCCGAAAATATGCGGTATTATAAAATGGAAGAAACTGTCGTGCCAGCAGGCATCCATCGGCCCTTTGGGAGCTACCATATCAACATTTTCTGGAACGTGTTCGCCAATGTTGTAGAAAGGTTTAGATCCCGCTGCTTTTTTCGCTTCTTGAGTTAGCCAATGCAGGAATTCCCGGTTATCCAATTGCTTTAATGCGTCGTAGCGAATGCCGTCAATATGGTATTCTTGAATCCAGAAACGCACCACATCGCCCATAAACTCTTTGGCAGGACAAATATTGCGTTTTTCGTCCCAGTATTCGTAGTTAAATTCTGGCCCCCAATAATACTCGTCTTCGGGATGGTGACGGTCGTGATAGTACCAGTAATCGCGGTCAATTTTTTGTAGCGGACATTCTTCAGATGAGTGGTTATAAAGTTGGTCTAAAATAACGCGAATACCTCTACCGTGGCATTCATCAATTAACCGCTTCAAATCTTCGGTTGAACCGTAGTTAGGCTGTGGGGCAAAGTAGTATTCTGGACTGTAACCCCAGCCGTAATCGCTGGGATTTTTGTTGACGGGCATTAGTTCGATCGCATTTATCCCCAACTCAGACAAATAATCCAATTTTTCGATAACATCTTGGTATTTTTCTCGTTTGTTTGGGTCATCTTCATCGCCCGAAAAATCCGCAATAAATAGCTCATAAATAACTAAGTTACTATTCGGAGGGAGCGGTTTATCATCGTGCTGCCAAACATAAGTATCAACAATCTTTTCACCTTCTTTAATTCGCACTATTCCATTTCCTGTAGCTGGATCGATCGCAGTTACGTAGGGGTCATTGACTTCTACCCATTGTTCCTCTCCACCACCAGGAAGTTGGACTCGAAATTTATATTGATAAACGCCATCATCTAATTCAATTTGTGTCCGAAAATAATCGTTATCGTCTTTTTCCATCGCAATTTCTTCCCAATTGGAAAAAGATCCCTTCAGCTTGGCCTCTTTGTTATTGGGGGCTAATAATTTAAATTCAATTAAAGCGGGCATAATACTCCTATCTTAGCAGAAATTTATACTAAATTATGCTAAGCTTTTAAAACCGCTAATAGCATCTTTCTCTAAGGTGGTTTTTACTTAATCTTTGCCTCTATCTAAAGCAAGATATTTTTTTAAAATAATTGTGTATTTTACAATACAAACAGCCTATTCTACTTCCACTCGCCTTGCACAACAAAAGCTGCCCAATAATAAGTGTCAAGCCGATCAACCCTTCTCCTTTAATATCTTTGCCGAGTCCTGTTTCGCAAGCGCTGAGGACGACAAGCTCGGTTTTGCCGAAATTAATCCCGGAGGATGCGGGCGCTTACTGGCTTTCATTATTGGTATTGCTAGCTTGATAATTGCTCTTTTCTTAAGTATCTTTCCAGTGGAAACGCTTGAGGCGATCGTCACCTCTTTGGCCCAACAAATTCAACAAAACCTACCCAATTTGACCCAGTTCAAACTCCCATCGTAACTGTAAAAGGCTTTCTGAGAGCCCCTCTCCTGGCAGGGCAGGGGTTGGGGAGGGGTCTAACGCGATCGCCATTTATATATTAATCACTTTAATTTATCAAATTTACAAAAAAAAATATTTGCTTTTATCCATGCAGCAAATTACAGTGAAACTGTAAAGCAAAAAGAAAAATTAGGGCGAGTTAAAGATGCTTCACCGACAGTGGCAATTATGCACGACTTGAAAGAGGAATTTTCTCTCTTATTTTCAGAAAGCAAAAGTTTAGGAGAAGGCACATTAAAACTACTAGATTGGCTAAAGAAAGCCGAACCATATTACCGAAATAGTGTCTCTACGATTAAGCGCTGGTTCCCGGAGGTGGTAGGTTACTTTGAAAGGAGAATAACCAATGGTATAGTTGAAGGAATTAATAATAAATTAAAGTTGTTAAAACGTTGTGGTTTTGGCTTTAATAATTTTCATAATTTTGAGATCCGCGCTTTACTGCTCTGGCATTTCCCTTACAATTTAGCACACTAAGTACGGAAGAACCAGTTGTCAAAGCAGGTGAAGTAAACTGGTTTATACCAAATGTGTCGCAGGCATTCATAGACACACGAGTTCCAAATGCACCCGCTACCAAAATAGCTGAGAAAAATCGGTTAATTCCCGAACAAAATCCGCAGAAAGACGCTGTTGAATCGAAGGAGACGCCAAAAACAGAGCCAAAATCCCAGCCGCAAGCTCAACCGCAAGCTCAGCCGCAAACTCAGCCAAAAGCAACAGCGCCGAGACCGGACTTTTACAGCAAATTCTGACAAGTCAAGCCAGACAAGGCTTTAAAGCTTTAAAAAGACGAACAGCCAGAGAAGCAAATAAGCGGGTCTCTGGCTGGTTTTATTTTTATCTCTGAACTGACACCTACTGACGAAATTGTGATCGTTTTTACTTAGAATACGAGAAGCTTCGACCGTCTCACTAATTTGTGAAGCTAGGCGATCGTCAGCACTTTGGGAACTGGAAAAAGACCAAGCAGGTTGAAATGAACGTTATCTATCTTCTTATACGCTCTTCTTGGAGACTTGTCGCGATCGCAGTCTTCACCGGTTTGCTCAGCGGCGCTTGCAGCGCTCGTCTGATCGCCACGATCAATAGTACCGTCAGCGGCGATCGAACGCAAATCTGGAGTTTTGCCGCACTGGCGCTGGTAGTACTCGTCGCTGGTATAATTTCCCAACTTTTGTTGATCCGCCTTTCCCAAGGAGTGATCTTCGACCTGCAAATACGCTTGAGTCGCAGAATTTTATCTGCATCTTTACGTCACTTGGAACAACTGGGTGCGCCTCGTCTTTTGGCAACACTGACAGAAGATGTGCAAGCGCTTTCCAACACAGTCTTTGTTATTCCCTTTCTCTGCATCGATTTTGCCATAGTAGTTGGCTGCGCGATCTATCTCGGCTGGCTTGACTGGGTAGCTTTACTGCTGATGTTAATCTTTATATTTGCAGCTATAGTATCGGTGAAATTCCTGTTAAAAAAAGCCACTTATTTCTTCACTCTTGCTCGCGAAGAACAAGATCGACTTTTTAAACAATTTCGCGCCATCACTGAAGGGATCAAAGAATTAAAGCTGAACCAACAACGCCGCCAAGCATTCTTAACAAACGAACTCCAGCCAGCCGCCGGAACTGTGCGAGATTACAAAGTTGTCAGCCTAACGATTCTCTCTGTTGCTTCTAATGGAGGTCAAATTCTCTTTTTCATAGCGATCGGGTTGTTGCTTTTTGTGATTCCCAGATTGACAGCAGTTAGTAATCCAGTTCTGTCCGGCTATATTCTCACTCTCACTTATTTAATGGGCCCGGTGAAGAATATCATGGATATGCTGCCCAATTTGAGCAGAGCTAGCGTTGCTTTAAGAAAAATAGAGACTTTAGGTTTATCGTTAGCCGCTGAATCCGAGTCAATTTCAGAGTCAATTGTTCAGAACGATTTAAACCAAAGTTGGCAGCACTTAGAATTGGTGGGAGTTACGCACGCTTACCGAGGCGGAGAAAAGGAAGAACACAATTTTATTTTCGGCCCGATCGATCTTGCTTTCCAACCTGGAGAACTGGTGTTTTTAGTTGGCGGGAATGGCAGCGGTAAATCGACGCTGGCCAAACTAATTACCGGACTTTACATTCCTGAAGAAGGCGAAATTCGCATCGACGGAAAGCCGATTACCAACCATAATCGAGAATGGTATCGCCAGTTATTTTCAGTCATATTTTATGATTTTTATCTGTTTGACACTTTGTTAGGTTTGTCAAACACCGAACTAGAAATTCAAGTCATAGATTACTTGAAAAAACTGCAAATAGACCATAAAGTTCAGGTAAAAGATGGTGTGCTTTCCACCACTGCTTTATCCCAAGGACAACGCAAGCGTCTGGCTTTACTGACTGCATATTTGGAAGACCGTCCGATCTATTTATTTGATGAATGGGCGTCAGACCAAGACCCTGTTTTCAAAGAAATTTTCTACACTCAGCTATTGCCAGAACTGAAAAACAGAGGTAAAACCGTGTTGGTTATTAGCCACGACGATCGATATTTTTATCAAGGCGATCGCATCATCAAACTCGATTACGGCAAACTCCAATACGACAAACACTTGCACTAATTGTAGGGGGAGGCCAGAAACCGGGTTTCTTCGTAGATTTATCGTTGCCAGACCTATAATTTTTCAGAGAAACCCGGTTTCTTTGCGTAAGTCCTATTACAAATTGTAGGGTGGGCAATGCCCACAAATTCACATACAATACTATTGAAGAGATAAACCAATTTCCAAAAATTTTAGCGAGTTTGTAAATGCGAGAACTGTATCCTCCCATCGAACCTTACAAAGAAGGAAAATTACAAGTTTCTGACATCCATACAATCCATTTTGAAGAATCGGGCAACCCGGAAGGAAAGCCGATCGTATTGCTGCATGGGGGGCCTGGTGGTGGTTGTCCGCCCTTTTATAGACAATATTTCAATCCGGAAAAATGGCGGTTGGTGATGTTCGATCAACGCGGTTGCGGTAAAAGTACACCTCATGCCGAATTGCGCGAAAACACCACTTGGGGTTTAGTCAGTGACATTGAAAAACTGCGCGAACATTTAGGTATTGAAAAATGGGTTGTTTTCGGTGGCAGTTGGGGAAGTACCCTGACATTGGCATACAGCGAAACTCATCCGGAAAAATGCAAAGGATTAATTCTGCGCGGCATATTTATGCTGAGACAAAAAGAGTTGCGTTGGTTCTATCAAGAAGGAGCTAGCTATCTGTTTCCCGATGCTTGGGAGGAGTATCTAAAACCAATTCCTCCCGAAGAAAGGCACGATATGATAACAGCTTACTACAAACGTTTGACCAGTGCAGATGCACAAGTGAGAATGGCAGCTGCTCGTGCTTGGTCAATTTGGGAAGGTAGCACAAGTACACTTCTGCAAGACCCAAATATAATGCAGAGATTTGGTGAGAGTACATTTGCGGAGGCGTTTGCCAGAATTGAGTGCCATTACTTTATTAATAAGGGATTTTTTGAAACGGAAGGGCAGTTACTTTTGAATGTCGATCGCATCCGCCACATTCCGGCAGTAATCGTTCAGGGACGCTACGATATCCCCTGTCCGATGGGAACAGCTTGGGAACTGCATAAAGCTTGGCCGGAAGCAGAATTTATCGTTATTCCCGATGCGGGACATTCGATGAGCGAAGCGGGAATTCGCAGCGCTTTGATTGCAGCGACCGACAAGTTTAGCAGTTTATAAAAAATTGCTACCGGACATGATATAAGGTCACCATATCCGAACTCGATCGAAAAATGCCCAGAGCAGATCTGCTCTGGGCTTTATGTGTTTGCGTGAGGAGTAAGATGTCTGTATCACCACCATATTGCTCGATCCATATGACGGTGTTGTGACGGATATATTTCAATTTTGTGTAAGTAGGTGCAGTTAAATAAAGTTTGAAAACTTATTTAAAGATCGGGCGTCCCGCCAGATGGAAGTTTATTTACACTTACCTACTTACACCGAACGAAGTTTACATTTCTGTAAAATTACTTACTTTCCGAAGGTCTAAACCTAAGAAAATAGCGGTAAGCAGAGAAAAAGTATCCATCCTGCTAACAGGAAAAAAGCCGATAAACCGAGCATAATCTCTAGAGACCATTGGATATTCAAGCTACCTAGAAGCGGAGTAGCAGAAATAAGCAACAGGACAATGAAAAGCAAAAATAGTAGAAGCATACTTTTTCCCTAAACGCTGCTGGAAAGCCTCTACACATTAGCATAGCTTAGATGACCGGACTTGCGCTTCACCTTAAGGGTGAGCAGTAGCAGTAATCGAGGTATAGTTAGCTAGCGACTTCCGCCCGATCGCGTCGGTACAGGTGGAGGCGGTTCTTTTTGCTTTTTTGCAAAAACATTGCTCGTCAAAAAACTCGACAAAATCTTAATGTTAGTTTTAAGTTCTGTGCTAATTCGTAAAGAACTATCACTTGGTAACCCTGTGGCGATCGCATCTGGAAAACTTGTTTGTGCATTCAAAGTATTGGAATTTACCGCTGGCGTCAATACGATCGTCACGACTGCGCTACTATTGGCTAAGGTAGATAAAAAATTGTTACTAAAAAAACTTAACCTCATTTTTAAACACCCAAAAAAGACAACCTGATATGTTTTAAATATTTCAGGCTGCTTTTGGTGATAGTTTAGATGTGTAGTCAAGACTCACGGCGATCGGCACTACCTTTGGTGCAATACACACCTGTGAAAGTGCCTACACGTTTGCTGCGCTTTGCCAGCGGATGAACTACAACTAGAAAATATGCCGACAATTTTCCCGTTCTGTGTATGAAGTTAGCGATCGCAAATCCAGCCGAATTCGCCAAAGCCTTTGCCAGTCTAACCGATAGACAGTATGAAGTATTGCAAAAAGTTCTGGCTGGCGAAAAAGATGCTTCCATCGCCGCCGAACTGCACATCACCAAAGATACAGTCAGAAAACATATTGAAAATATCTGCAAGGCGTTTGGTTTGAACGACCCAGAAGAACCCGGTTCCTCACACCGCGCCGAACTGATTTCTATAATTGCTAAATACAGACCGGATTTATTTAAAGAAAAGCATCAAAATATCAAAAATTCCACATCTGTCTTGCTCAGTTCCTATCGGGGAAACGACCCAGATATGATGCTGATGACTAAGTTAGATGCTGCCTTGAAAAAGAACGGCTACCAAGTTTTTTTGGCTACGGGCAGTTTGCGAATGGCTAGAAACGGGCTACAGCAAATCTATACAGCACTTAATAGTTGCGATTGCTTGCTGCTGCTATTGTCGCCGCTTTCGGCTTCCAGCGAAATGGTGACGGAAGAAGTGAGATTGGCGAAGACAAGGTACACTTCGACAGACGATCGCAAACCGATTATCGTCCCCATTTATATTAACTGTCCTTTCAGTTTGCTCAACCACGACTTGCGCGGTTATCTGCAAGGAATACCCCACTACGAATGGCGATCGCCCGACGATACAAACATCATTATTCAAACCGTTTTAAAGTTATTAGCATTAGGTGAAGAATCCGAACAGGGAAACTTTACCAATTATCGATCGCCAATTTTCAACTATCAATTTCCCACCCAACACGCAGCTACCCCGAATTATCCACCCCAACCAGTTGCAGAACCGGAATTACCCAGAGGACAAGTAGAACTTGCTTCTGCATTTTATGTGGAAAGAACGGGCATTGACGAGCGATGTTACGAAGCGATCGTCAAACCAGGCTCGTTAATTCGCATCAAAGCAGCGCGGCAAATGGGTAAAACCTCCCTAATGGCAAGAATTCTGCATCGTGCATCCCAACAAGGCTACCGTACCGTACCTTTAAGCTTTCAATTAGCCGATAGTAAAATTTTCACAGATTTAGACCTTTTCTTGCGCTGGTTTTGTGCCAACGTTGCTCTACAATTAGATTTACCAGATCGGTTGACCGAGTATTGGAACAGCATTTTTGGCAGCAAAGTCGCCTGCAAATCTTACTTTGAACGCTATTTACTCACCCACGATACCAGCCCTTTAGCCTTGGGTTTAGATGAAGTTGATGTGATATTTAGATATCCCGAATTAGCCGCTGATTTTTTTGCATTATTGCGGGCATGGCACGAAGAAGCTAAAAATCGAGAAATCTGGAAAAAACTGCGTTTGGTAGTAGTTCATTCTACAGAAGTTTATGTGCCGATGGATATCAATCAATCTCCATTTAATGTGGGGTTACCGATAGAATTACCGGAATTTAACGCTCAACAGGTACGAGAACTTGCCTTCAGACACGGATTGCCTTGGAGTGTTTTTGAAGTTGAACAACTAATGGCAATGGTAGGCGGACATCCTTATTTAGTGCGGTTGGCTCTTTATCACATTGCTCGAAAAGAAATTGCGATCGAACAACTTCTCGAAACAGCACCCACCGACGCCGGACTTTACAGCGACCATTTGCGACGCCACTTGTGGCATTTAGAACAATATCCCGACTTAGCAGCCGCTCTCAAAAAAGTAGTCGATGCTGATGTTCCCGTACAATTAGAGTCTCTACAGGGATTTAAGCTGCACAGTATGGGGCTTGTCTATCTGCAAGGCAATCAAGTCACACCGCGCTGCAATTTATACCGTTATTATTTCCGAGTTCGCCTATCCTGAACGCCTCGCAAAAATAGACCGAGAAAAAGGGGTTTCAAGCCTCCGATTTGAAGGGCGATCGTTAAAAAATTTTTCCAAATTCTAAGCTTTGTCCGATCGTTGCTCAGCTCTTCCAAAATCCTGGCATTGGGAGACCTCTTGCACAATCCCTAAAACAAAAGACATAAATAGTAGTAGTCAGTCAAAAAAATCCTACTTTTGCAGGAAGTCCGATCGCAAGGTGCAGAATGAAAGCAGACCCGAACTTAGCTTATGATTACCAAGTTGGCGGTAGCTTGCCCCTGGATGCACCTACCTACGTCACCAGACAGGCGGACTTCGATTTCTACAAACACATGATGGCGGGAGAGTTCTGCTACGTCCTCAACTCGCGACAGATGGGCAAATCTAGCTTGCGGGTGCAGATGGTGCGACGCCTTGCAGCAAATGGTGTTGTTTGTGCTGTAGTTGACCTGACAGCGATCGGCAGTCAGAATATCTCTCCCGATCAGTGGTACGCAGGCATTACCTACACCTTGGCAAATAGTTTCAACCTTTTAGATAAAGTCGATCTTGGCGCTTGGTGGTGCGATCGCGAATTTCTCTCTCCCGTTCAACGCTTGAGCGAATTTATCTGCGAAATACTCCTAAAAGAAATTCCTCAAAAAATTGCCATCTTTGTCGATGAAATAGACAGCGTTCTCAGTCTCAATTTCAAAGTAGATGATTTTTTTGCTTTAATTCGTTCCTGTCTTGAAAAGCGTAACTATCATCCCGAATACAAACGCCTGACATGGGCGCTCTTAGGAGTAGCGACTCCTTCAGAATTAATTCAAGATAGAAGTCGCACGCCTTTTAATATCGGTCAAGCGATTCGTCTGACTGGCTTTCAACTGCACGAATGCTTTGCTTTAGCCGCCGGATTAGACCCGAAAGCCGACAATCCCAAGGCAGTGCTTAAAGAAATTTTAGATTGGACGGGTGGCAAACCTTTCCTCACTCAAAAGCTTTGTAAAATGGCGATCTCCTCTTTAAATTTTATTCGTGAAGGTGAGGAAGCAGAGGCGATCGAAAATCTGGTGAAAAGCTGTATAATCGAAAATTGGGAAGCCCAAGACGAACCAGAGCATTTGCGGACGATACGCGATCGCCTCTTGGGGCGCGACCCCAACAGCAGTAAACTTTTAGCTTTATACCAGCGAATTTTGCTCGCAGGGGAAATTCCAGCTAATGACACTCCCGAAGAAATGGATTTGCGCCTGAGTGGTTTGGTAGTCAAACAGCAAGGCAAGTTAAGGGTTTATAATAACATTTACAAGTTAATTTTTAACTCTGGTTGGGTTCAACAAAAATTAGCCGAACGACGACCTTACAAAGCAGATTTTGAAGCTTGGTTAGTTTCAGGTCGTTTAGATGAATCGCGATTGTTGCGAGGAGAAAAATTACAGGCAGCTTTAGCGTGGGCAGCAGATAAAACATTAACTTCTCAGGACTATGATTTTTTGAATGCCAGCCAGAAAAATATCTTATTCACAATTAAACAAAATAATTATTCTAGATATGATGAGAATCGCTCTACAAACAACGATGCTCAATTTTTATACGATCACTTTCTCTACTTAGTACAAAAAGAGTCACCGACGAAGTTAATTGAGCGTTTTCGCAAGTTGTTTATCGACGGGATGGGTTATCCCGATCCGGAAATTGAAGCGGCTCTATACAGAATTATTGCTTTTTTAGGTAACGAACAAGAATTTATCAATTTGCTCAACCGTTGCTGCCATATCCTCATCAATCGTTGGCAGTTGCACTCGCACAAACAAAGTGCGATCGCTGACTTAGTGGCTTTGTTTAAAAATTCTTCTTCCCGTTTTATTTACTTAGCATCTCGTTCTCACTTAGTCAAGCGCTTGCAAGAGTTGCTATTACATTTCACTGCCAGTGAAGAGTATCAAACTCTACAACGTTTGGCACAAGTTGTAGAGCCTACTCTGCCTCTAAATATGGCAGAAGTCAATACTTCTTTAGGTCAATTAATTTGCCGATATCCTTATTTGTATACTCATTATTTGCTACCTGAAAATAACTCTTACGAACACAGACAAACAATTCGAGAAATCCAACGTCAAAAGCAGCGCGAATATGAGTTAAATTTTGCCCAATATATGCCTTATTTGATTGGGCGAAGGCAAATTAATTATTCTGCATCATCAATACAAGAAACAGAAATTTCTCTCGCCAATCCCACTTTACTAAGCGATGGAGAATTGTATTCGGCTATTAATGAATTTGTCGGCAAAGTCGAAGAATCTTACACATACCGAGACTTGGCAACTGTTTTCCTAACTCGTGTAGCGAGGGCGAAATCTTACCGAGCATTTAAAGCCGATCTATACGAATACCTGATTGCTTCTATCGAGACGAAATACGGCAAGCACCAATTTAACGATCGCTTGTACAAGCAATTAAAAAATACATTTCCCGAAAACGATAACCAAAAATTAGATGAATTCTTATTGATGCGGACTTGCAGCCAACTATTCAACTTTTTGGTAGAAAGTCCCCAACACTCCAATTATTATCTTTTTATTGACATGATTTCTAATATGGGCACCCTCCGCACAATCGGTTTGTTGCTCAAAATCGTCTTACTTTCCAGCAAAGTTAAGCCGCATCTAGAAAAGCGCTTTTCGCTTTTGTTTAATTACTATGAATCTAAAACTGTAAATGAAATATTGTGGCTGGTCAAATCTCTGGAAAATTTAAATGTAGCCTTGGTAACCAATTTTGGTGGATTGGATTTGTCTTTTATAGAACGCAATCTTATTTAACTCGATTTGCGATCGCCTTCGCAACCTCTGTAGAGAATGTCGAGAGGTTGCGTACAACATCTGTACATTATAGACAAGGAGATGTCCAATTAATCTATCTACCAAAAGAAGGAGCTAATGTCATAATTCCCGCCAGAGAAACTCCTTCTAGAGAGCGGTTTAAATGATGAGCCAGATCGGGTACGAATAGGATATTAAATCTCATGGAGTTTGTATTCAATGAAACTGAATTTTGTGACAAAACGGCTATCAACTGTAGGACGGTGGATGGCTACGGCTCTGTTTTGCGTATCGGCGATCGCCTTCTTTTGGGTAGGAGCATTCTTCTCGAACAGCCCAGCAATGGCTGCACCTCTTACAAACGCGATCGCATCAGCAGATGTGGGCAGTCAGGCTCAAGGAAAAGCCAGTGAAGACGCTGGACGAACCAAAAATTTTGTCCGAGATGCGGCAGAGCAAGTTAAGAAAACGGCAAATAAAAATGCCAGTCGCGTTGAGCAAGCAACCGGCAGCGATGGTAATTTCATCGAGCGCAAAGCTAAGAGAGATGCAGATCGAATTGAGAAACGCGCAAATGAAGACTCCGCTCGCACTCAAGAAGCAATAGACAACACGAAGAATGCTTTGGAAAGTGCTATTGATGGCATCAAAGATGCTTTTGGCAAGTAAAAAATAGTTACTAATTTGAAATATCGATGTACGTTGAAATATGTTCAATGTACATCGGTTGGCTTATTTTAGTATCAAAAAAACAGCACAAAATGCTTACCTAAAATTTAAAATCGATGGATGGGAATTTCAATTACAAATTCTGTCCCCTTGCCCAGTTCGGAATTACAATTTAACTGGCCACCATGTTTTTCGACTACAATCTGGTAGGAAATAAACAACCCCAAACCCGTACCCGAACCTACGGGTTTAGTGGTAAAAAAAGGCTCGAATATTTTAGAGAGGATTGGTTGATTCATGCCGATACCGTTATCTGCGATCGCTATAGCTATGCGTTCTGAATTAATCTGATAAGTCCGAATCGAAATTGTTGGCTGTTGACTGTATCCTTTCTTATATCCTTCCACCAAAGCATCAATAGAATTATTGAGCAGATTCATAAACACTTGGTTTAATTCGCCTGGGTAACAATTGATTAAAGGCAACTGCCCGTACTCTTTATTAACTTCAATTTCGAGAATTTTTCCTTGTCCTTCTTCCTTGGTGCAAGTCGGAGAATGCAGACGATGCTGTAAAAGCAGCAGCGTACTATCGATACCGGAATGAATGTCTACTTGTTTGGCGGCGCTTTCATCGAGGCGAGAAAAATTCCTGAGCGATCGCACTATTTCGCTGATGCGTAATGCCCCCAGACTCATGGAAGTGAGAATTTTTGGCAAATCTTCTCTGATAAAGTCTAACTCTATTTCTTCGGTAATTTTTTTTACTTTCGCTGTTGGATTTGGGTATTCTTCCTGATATATCTGAATCAAATCTAGCAGATTTTGAATGTAATTACAAGTATATTCAACGTTGCCGTAAATGAAATTAATCGGGTTGTTAATCTCATGGGCAATTCCCGCTACCATCTGCCCCAAACCAGACATTTTTTCACTTTGAATTAGTTGAGCTTGAGTTTGTTGTAGCGAGTGCAAAGTCAGATGTAATTGATGGGCTTGCTCTCTTAACTGCGTTTCCGATTGACGCAAAGCTTCTTCTGCTAATTTGCGATCGGTGATATCCTGTATAGCGCCAAACAGCTTAATCGTTTTACCTTCATAGTTTTTAATAGCCTGTCCTTTGCCCACCACATATTTGATACAATCAGGACGGACGATCCGAAATTCTATTTCATAGGATTTTCCTTTATGAATAGCTGACTCTATTGCAGTATTTAAAAGTTTCCAGTCATCTGGATGAATCAACTGTTGGTGTTCTGAAAAAGTAGGTTCTAGTTGCTCTGGATGACGCCCGAAAATGCGAAATACTTCATCAGACCAAGTAATTTTATCTGCGTTCAAATCAAATTCCCAGTTACCTAAATGTGCCAATCTTTCAGCCTCAGCCAGACGAGCTTCTTTCGCTTTTAATTGCCGCGTGCGCTCTTCTACCCGCTGTTCCAGTTTATGGGAATAATCTTCTAATTGCCGATTGGCTGTGGCTAAATTTTCGTAAAGTATTGCATTTTCTAATGAAATAGCAGCTTGAGTAGAAATTATGTTTAATATCTTCAACCTGTCTAAAGTAAAAGCACCGACAATCAGATCGTTTTCTAAGTAAAGAATAGCGATAAATTTGCCTTGATTAAAAATAGGCTGGCATAAGATAGATTTAGTTTTGTGCCTTACAATATAAGAATCGCTGGTAAATCTTCCTTGCGTGCTAGCATCGCTTAAAACTACATTTGATTTGGTTCTCAACACATAGTTTATTACTGTTAATGGCAAATTTTGGTTAGATTCCAATGGCATAGATTGCCGTACAACAACTTCTTCTGTATCTACGGATGCAACAGCTTCGATCGCTATTTTTTTACCTTTAGGCAAAAGTAAGAATCCTTTTCTAGCGCCGGCATTCTCTATTGAAATTTTGATTAAAGAAGCCAGTAGTTTATCTAACTGGATTTCTCCCGATATTGCTTGCGTTGCTTTTACCACTGTAGCCAAATCCAGCATTGAATCTGTGGAATTATTAACAGTAGTTGCAGTCGATACTGTCGAAAATTGGTTGCTGGATTGCATCAAGTTTAAATTGGGAGCTTCTGTGCGGTAAATTAGATCTGGATATCTTGATTCCAAATCTTTAAGTTTTGCCACCGCACCCCAGCGCATATAGGCATAGTAAGCATCAGTCATGTAAGTTTTAGCAATTTTTTGCCTACCAAGTCCCAAATGAAACTCTGCGGCTAGTTCGCAAGCTAAAGCTTCTTCTTGCACATATCCTTGTTTGATAGCGCCGTGGATTGCTCTTTCATACAAATCCATTGCTTTTTCATTTTGCCCCAAAGCTTTGGCTTTCTCTGCTTCTACTAGATCGTATTTATGCTGAAAGTTACAGGGAGCAAAAGATGCCCAATTTTCTAACATTTTTTGGTTTTCTTCCATAATTTCCAGTTGGGTATTTGTTTGCGGGTATTGTGCTAAGATAGCCAGAGATTGGTAAAAATTGAGTTCGGAAACGTAGTGGGTGCCACCAACAGAGGAGATGTGCTGTTTTGCTAATGCGGCATTAGTAACGGCTCCGTCATATTGTTTAAATAAATACAAAATAATTGTTTTAGCTATGTAGAGAATGGCTAGCAAGCTATCATTATGAGTTGCTTGTAAATATAGCAAAGTTTCTTCTTCATTTAAAGCATCCCCAATCAAAATATAGTTATCGATCGCGCCTCCTCTTAGGTTTAATACAAATTGTTTCCATATTTTTAGTGCGATCGAGGTACTATTTTGTTTAAAACTGCTCACTAATTCAATGTATTTAGAGCATCTTTCTTCGACTAATTCTAAATTTAAACCACCAAACAAAGAAAAGGTACAATAGTGAAGGGTAGAGTAGCAGGTATAATCTATATCTCCAGTTTCTAGACCGCTTTGAATTCCTTCAAGTAGAGGCTCTAGCATTTCGAGAAATGGTTCTTTCCAGTGCCTTACCATTGTATTAAATAATAAATAAACTTTAGATTTTAGCTCTTTAGCATTAAATCGATCCAACAGTTTTACGCTTAGTTGCCCAAATTGGTATCCATCGTTAAAATTAAACAATACTGCACTCATAAGTTTGGCATATTCTGCATATACCAGTGGAGCTAAAGGAGAGTTGCCATATTCAATACATAGCTCTACCATTTTAAAAATAACTAATAAATAAAGATGGGGAGATGTCACATTAACTGGAATAGCGATCGCACATAAAATTCGGACTGCCGCCATTTTATCTAGATCTGTCATTAACGGGAGATTTTGTAAATCTTGAATATGCTTAATTTTTCGGTTTAATCGCTCGTAAAGAATGTCTGGTAAGTTTTTTTCAGTTTTTAGTTGATTGTCCAGAGTAACTCCTAGCATTGCTAAAACTTCCAAGCCTGTGTCTCTAGCTTGGAGCATTTTATTTTGATAATAATACAACTCAATTAATTTGTAGTAAATTTTAACTTTATCGAGCAAACTTTTGGCTTGCAATAAAACTATTTTGGCTAAGTTTTCCGCTTCTTCAAAGTGGGTGTTAAGGTATTGCGCTTCTATGGCTGACTCATAAATTGTCAAGCTCAAGTCGTAGCAATTTTCCCAACAATCGGCAGCTAAAAGTTCCAAAGCAACATTCAAGTACCTAAGTGCGGCTTCGTAAGCAGTTGCGGCTTTAGCTTTTTCAGCAGCGACATAATTAAGATGAGCTAGTTCGCATTTTTCTGATTCTTCGGTAATTAAATCGACTCCGAAATTAAGTTGATTTACCAGTGCGAAAATATTTTCTTTTTGTTGTTCTGGCGTAGTATGTTTTAGTAAGAGTTGACCGATCTGGAAATGAGTAGATTTTTTTTCTGTTTCTGGAATTAGAGAATAAGCTGCTTGCTGGACGCGATCGTGCAAAAATTTATAGGGTATGTGCAAAGAATTACCAGCATTGAAAACGATATCATCAAGTTGTTCGTTATCCGATATTTCAGGCACGAAAAACAATGGTATTTTGTAAGCATCATTTAACGGCAAAATTAACCCTGCTTGCAGTGCTGACCAAAGTAGTGCTGAGGTAATTAAAGGAGATTCTTCATTGACGATCGCCAGCACATCTAAACTAAAGCGATTGCCGAGACAAGCAGCCAATTTTGATACTTTTTGGCTACTTTCTGGCAGTTTTTCAATCTGGCTGGTGATTAACTCAATCACCGTTTTATCAGTAATCCCAATTGCTTGAATTTCTTCAATATCCCACTCCCACTGCCGCTTATTAAAGTTATAGACAATCAGCTTTTCTTGATAAAGATTTTTGAGTAATTGAATTAAAAAGAAGGGATTACCTTGAGTTTTACTGTACAAAAGCTCGGCTAAAATTGTGACTCTTTGTCTAGAATCTGTTTTGGCAAAAGTATCGGCAATTAATTGCTTGTAATCATCGATTTTCAGTGGTTTTAGGGTAATTGTCGTTAAATAATCGCTAGTTTCTCGAATTTTATCTAATGTATCGATTAAGGGATGAGTGGCGCTTACTTCGCTATCTCGGTAAGCACCGATCAGCAGCAAGTATTGAGTATCGGGATCGGTCATCAGCAGGTAAATTAAATTGAGCGATGCAGAATCTACCCACTGTAAATCGTCCAAAAAAATAACTAAAGGATGGGATTTTTGGGTAAAAACATAAATGAATTGCTTGAACACGCGATGAAATCGATTTTGCGATTCGGTTAACCCCAATTCCGGTACTTCTGGCTGTTCGCCAATAATTAATTCCAGTTCGGGAATAACTGCGGTGACAATCCTGCCTTGCTCTCCTAATGCAGCGAGAATGTTTTGTTTCCAATTTTCTATTTCTGATTGACTTTCTGTTAAGAGCAACCGGATGAGTTCGGTAAAAGCTTCAATTAAAGCAGCATAAGGAATATTGCGCTTGAATTGATCGTATTTACCAGAGATAAAATAGCCGCGCTGTCTCACAATAGCTTTGTGGATTTCATTGACTAAAGCAGATTTGCCGATTCCGGAATAACCTGTTACCAGTATGATTTCTGCATTGCCGTTGGAAATGGGATTGTCCTCCGGACACGCTACGCGAACGAAAGATGCTAAAAGTTGCTCAACTTCCGCCTGCCGACCGTACAGTTTTTGGGGGATAAGTAATTGGCTGGATAAGTCTTCTCTACCGATGGTGAAATATTCAATTTTCCCTGTCTTTTCTAGCCGATCCAAACAATTTTCTAAGTCTACTTTCAGACCTTCTGCGCTTTGGTAGCGGTCTTCGGCGGTTTTTGCCATCAATTTCATTACAATGTCAGAAACGACTTGAGGTATGCGGCTATTTATCTCTACTGGCGGTACTGGTTGAACTGCAATATGGCAGTGAATTAATTCGAGAGCGTCAGTGGTTTTAAATGGTAGTTCTCCTGTGAGCATTTCATAAAAAGTGGCACCTAAAGAATAAAAATCGCTGCGATAATCAATGCTACGATTCATCCGACCGGTTTGTTCCGGTGGCATATAAGCAAGAGTGCCGGAGAGTTGATTGGGATGGCTGTTATTTTGGGTTTCTTTTGATAGGCTGCTAGCAATGCCAAAATCGTTGAGCTTTACTTGCTTTGTTGGCAAATTTATCAGAATATTGTGCGGTTTAATGTCTTTGTGAACGATCTGATTTTTATGCAGTTCGGCTAGCGTTGATGCTAATTTAATCCCGATTTCTAAAATTTCTTTGATATGAAGCGATCGCAAATAAATTATCTCCCGAATTGAGACGCCTTGGAAATATTCGAGAACCAATACAAATTTATTGCCAAATTCTTTTATTTCTAGAGCTTTAACAATACCTTTGATGTTTAAATCTTTGGTGATTTTATACTCTTGTCTTAAGCGGGTAACTTGTTCTATCCTGGGATGTTCGCTCGCGAGCATCTTGAGAATTACAGGCTGTCCGTCTGACTCTCGCAGTGCTTGATAAACGATCGTGTGTATACCTTGATAAATTTTTGATATGACTTGATAACCAGGAATATAAAGCATAGTTTAGTACCGATTTTGGTGTAGGCAAAAGCTTCAAATCTTTGTTCATCAGTTTGAATTTGACAGCGTACTTGAGCAGATGCGAAACGGAGACGGTGAGCTATGCGATCGCCATTTTAAAGAAGATTGAAAACTTCTTAATTTGCCTTATTTTTATGTTGGGCGATAAATTGTCTAATTTTACCTAAAAATAGATAAAATTATGTTGGCTAAGAAACTTTATCTGGCTTGTTTATAAGCAAAAGAAGATAGAACATTTTCAGCAGCAAATTCGGGATTTCCGATCGAATCGATCGAACTGATATTTTGATTTGCTAAATTTAGCACCTGATTTACCTCTTCTGGCTTGAGATAGGCAACGCGGAATAGCATTTTTTGCGCTCTTTGGCTGATGATATGCCACTCTCTACTAGCAAAGTTTAAATAGTCTTCTAGGTGGGCAATTTTTGACGGCTCGTATGCGCGAATTATTTCTTGTTTAAATCTCCTAATACCAGTAACGATCGATGACCATTCTAGACTGAGGGACTTGTGAGATTCTAGTATGTAATTTGTGGTTTCGCACAATGAATCAAAATCCTCTGCTAGACTGTTTGCTGAGGCAATATCTGTGTATATCCCTGTATTTTGTTGGGAATTTGTCCGCAGTTTCTTACCATAATCTACGAGAGAGCTACCGATATGAATTAATGCTCCCGATCCGGCAATAATTACCGATATCCCACTCAGGATAATTGAGATTGCCGTCGTGTTTGAGGAAAGAGCGCTAAGACACTCAAATCCAATTACCCCCGCACCGCTAATAATCAACAATGATGCTGCGAGAACGCCAGTAATCTTTTTCTGTATTTCTTGTTGAAGAGCTTTGCTTGTATCGGCAAGGTTGTCAACTACTTCGATGGGATTGGTGACCTTTTGGTTTAATCTTTCCAATTCACCAGAAAAATTATCTTTATCACTCTTAATTTTAGCATTAAAATTATGTAATGCTTGCACCATCTTCTGAGCCGTATCTTTTCTTCTTTTTGCTTCCATTTCTAATCGATCTAATAAAGCGATTAGGCGAAAAAAGGCATCGTTTTGTTTGTCAATTTTGGGAGCTATCTCAAGAAATTTTAGATAAAAATCTTGAAATAATTGGGCATAATTATCAATATCTGAGATCCCTGAAATAAGAGAAGGTGTCAGGGAATTTAAAATATGATTGGCGTGCCGATCGCATAATTCTCGATCAAAATTTAAATCGCTAGCAATTGCTTGGCAATCGTGCAAATTCAAGTTTAATTCCGATTGTTGGAGTATCCGTGTGGCGTATGTTTGCATTAATAGCAGAGCGCCGCTTGTTTTTGAGATATCGTCCTTTATGTATCTGGGTACGAGGAGGTTTTTAGCTACTTTTGATGGATTGATTGTTCTCGATAAAGTCATTGCGATTACCCTTTTTCAATTCAATTTAGAGAAGATACGATGTGTCTGATTCTTTTAAAAGTGGCTATAAAGTTAGAGCTGACGCAAGTGTTACAAGACAGAAACAGATTTCTAGGTATGTTGTTGCACTGTCTTCGCTTAAGCTCAACAATAGACCTCTGTGCGATCGCACACTCGTTCCTTCCAGCCAGCGAGTCAATTTTTTTCTCGCTGGCTGCGATTGCTTCAGTGAAAACACTGTATTTAGTTTGCACCACCTAACTGGATTGCACCACTCAACTTTTGCTATTTAAGATCGCAAGTTAAGATCGCAAGTTAGGATTTGCCCGAATTAGTTAACCAAACTACCTCCTGGCTTGGGTTTTGGCTATTTTTAACTTTTTGGGAGCGTGAAAGTTGAGCCCCTTAACTTGCTAAAATTTTGCTTATCTTGGGAAATTGAGTGAAATCGCATGATAGTCTTGCAACACCAACATAAAGAAAAGCGCAAACGCGGTGTAATCCTTACCCTACAAGGATTGCAGAAGTTAGAAGCAGCTAAAGCCGAGTCAGAATTCGAGGACAACAGCGGCAATCGGTATACTTTGGAACAAATGAGCGCTCGCACGCGGTTAGCCATCAATACCGTGATGAAGATCTACGCTCGCGAGGTAGGGGTCGATCGCAGCACCCTGAAAAGGTGCTTCAGCGCTTTTAATCTGGTTCTGGAGTCAAATGATTATTCCTGGGTGTTTCCGCAAGGTGAGGAAGTGGAAGAACCGGAAATCCCACAACCACAAGAAAAAGAAGAAAAAGACATGGAGCCGGAATTACCGGGGGGTCAAGTTCCCCTCAATTCGCCTTTTTATGTGGAGCGCGATTCAATCGAATCTGAGTGTTACAAGGCAGTTTTGCAACCGGGAGCGCTGATTCGCATCCAAGCTCCCCGGCGAATGGGGAAATCTTCCCTGATGGCGCGGATTCTTCAGAAAGCTGCCGAGCAAGGTTATCGGACAATTACGATCGATTTTCAGATAGCGGATAGAGAGATTTTTCAAGATTTGGATAAATTCTTGCGGTGGTTCTGCGCTAACGTCGGTTTGGGTTTGCAACTTCGCAATCAAATCGCGGATTATTGGGATGAGCTTTTTGGCAGTCAGGTTAGTTGCAAGATGTACTTCGAGCAGTATTTGCTACCATCAACAACCAAACCGATAGTGTTAGCTTTGGACGATATCGATCGCTTGTTTGCTTATCCCAACTTAGCGAGCGACTTTTTCGGACTTTTGCGAACTTGGCACGAGGAAGCCAAAAATCGGGAAATTTGGCGAAAACTGCGTTTAGTTGCGGTACACTCCACTCAGATGTATATCTCGCTGACTGCCAATAAATCGCCTTTTAATGTAGGACTGCCGATCGAACTACCCCCATTTAACAGCGAGCAAGTGCAGGATTTGGCCAAACGGCAAGGACTGGATTGGTCAGCCGAAGATGCCAAACAACTGACAGCTTTCGTAAACGGCAATCCCTATTTAGTACGATTAGCGCTTTATCATATCGGGCACGGGGATGTTACTCTAGAGCAAGTTTTGCAAACCTCTGGTATCTCAACGGGAATTTATGGCGATCGCCTACAACGAGAGCTGTGGAACTTACAACAAGAGCCAGATTTACTATCAGCTTTTGTGCGAGTTGTCAACAGCAACACACCTGTGGAGTTGGATTTTGTGGAGGCATTTAAGTTGCAAAGTATGGGATTGGTAAATTTACAAGGCAATCAAGCGACGGTGAGTTGCGAGTTGTACAGGCAGTATTTTGGCGATCGCTTCAGTAACAGTTGATCGGATTTTTCAGGAAGACTGTTGAAAATAAAGCAACGCTAACTTGTCACTCGATTTTAGATTTTGGATTTACGATGAGAGGATTAACCTCTCCTTAGCAATGTTGTCTTTTGTTAAAGAAACTTAAGATACTTTGCCAAAATAATGTAGTTTTTGCTACATTATTTTTATCCGCTGGGTAAAAAATTTAGTTTTATTAAATATGTGTAAAAGGAGAAAAAACCTAGTAATGTAGTTTCAAGTTGTTCCGAAAATAGAGACAAAAAGCCATATCAAGGAGAGCGATATGCCATCCGGCACGCTACAGGAAGGCGAAACTTTAGCTGACATGAACCGCACAATAGAACAAAACCCTGATGATGCTAAGGCTCTGGCTCATCGAGGAGAAAATTATCGGCTGATGGGACATTTTGAAGCTGCGCTAGATGATTTTAATCGATCGATCGACTTGGAGCCTGACTATGCTTGGGCGATCGCACATCGGGGCGAAACTTTTCGGCTGATGAAACGCTGCGAGCAAGCCATAGCTGATTTCAGTCATTCTCTCGCACTTAAGGCCAAACAAGCTTGGACGCTTGCACACCGAGGCGCGAGTTATTACCAATTAAAGCAATACAGAAATGCTTTAGCTGATATTAACCAAGCCATTGAATTGCAGCCTGATTACCCTTGGGCGCTCGTGTACCGGATTAACCTTTATATTAGAATGGAGCGTTATGAAGAAGCATTAGTAGATTTCGATCGAGCGATCGCTCTTGACGATACTATTATTGCCCATTGGCCTGGTGAGCGCGGATTGCTACTCAGTTATATGGGACGATATGCCGAAGTAATTTCTTGTTGCGAACAAGGATTAAAGGATAACTCAAACGACTATATTACTCTGTATACCCTTGCTGTTGTCAAAGCACGCTTCAAGGGTATGGCGGCGACACAAGCAGAGATAGAAACAACGCGAAACGCTTTACAAGCGGTCAAAGATCGATCCAAACGCGCTGGTGTTGTTTACAGATTAGGTGGTTTAGCGGCGCTTGAGGGCGACTGGGATCTGGCATTGAACTGTCTCCAAGAAGCTATCTTGTTAGACGACAATGAGCCTCTTGAATTAGCTCGCCGCGACATAGCTTGGCTTGAGTTACGCGAATATCCGCGTTTTCAATCGTTAATTAATCAGGAGGGTTAACTTGAATAGCTATGGGGAAATCCTCGCCAACTTGAATCAAACTATTGCATATAATCCCAACGACTTTAAAGCGATCGCCCACCGGGGAGACATCTACCGCTTACTTAAACAGTATGAAGAAGCACTAGCTGACTTTAGCCGAGCGGTTGGACAAAATCCCATCTATGTTTGGGCAATTGCCCGCCGAGGGGAAGTATACCGCATGATGAAACGCTATCCCGAAGCCCTAGTTGACTTCGATCGGGCTATTGAATTAAAATCTGACTATGCTTGGGCGATCGCTCATCGAGGCGTAACCTACCGCTTCATGGGGCATCGTTATTACGAAAAAGCTTTAGCGGATTTTAGCCGCTCTATTGAATTAAAGCCAGACTATGCCTGGGCAATTGCTTATCGCGCTCGCATTAATGATATGCTGAGACGGTATGAAGATGCGTTGGTAGATTTCGACACAGCGATCGCACTCGATCGAACTTTATTTAACGATCGGCTTAGCGAGCGCGGGATGTTACTCAGTTATTGTGGGCGATATGCTGAGGCGAGCCATTGTTGCCAGGAAGCATTATTGGAGAACCCAGGCGATAATTTCGCTCTGTACAATATTGCTGTATTCAAAACTCGCTGGCAAGGATTAGTCGAGGCTCAATCAGATATCAATACAGCGCGAAGCGCATTACTAGATCTGGTAAATTCTGAAGCGCGAGGTATAGTTTTGTATCGACTAGGAGGTTTAGCTGCCATTGAAGGCCAGACAGAGCAAGCGTTGAATTATCTTCAAGAAGCCATCTTACTTGAGGATGAAGCGATCGAGTTTGCGCGGCACGACATAGCTTGGCTGGAACTGCGAAACTCGCCGAAGTTTTTTATGTTAATTGCTGAACCAAGCTAAAAGCAGAATTAAACTCAAGTTTGTTAGTAATTTTTTGAACATCCACTTAATATCCAAGGAGACACACAATGGGAAGAAAAGAAGCCATATCCAAAGCCAGAGAAGGAGAAAATCTTCGTCTGATGGCCAGGTACAATCAGGATGAGTATATTGAGGATAACATCAATCAAATACTTAACGATGCAGCACAGTATTTTAAAGAAGCAACTACAGAAGATAGCACCTATGCTTGGGCGTGGGCTCACTGGGGTGTAACTCTCTCTTACTTAGGCGGTATTGAGAAACGCTTAAACCCTAGTAAATCTAACTTTTACAACGAAGCAGACTCAAAGTATGAGAACGCAATTCAATGCAATCCTAATTATGCCTGGGCTTTGGCGCATCGGGGTGAAAACAAGATTTGGTGGGCTATAGACCAAAAAACCAGAGGCATAGATAAGAACGTAAAAATTCTTCTAACGGACGCAGAACAGTATTTGAACCAAGCGATCGAGATCGACGCAAACTATACTTGGGCTTACGTCCGAAGGGGTTTCGTCTACCGCTTTCTTGGGCTGCTCAATGGAGAGGACGGTGGAGGACAAGGCACGCAACAACAGCCATACTACGATCGAGCAATACAGGATTTCAATAGTGCAATTCAGGGCAATGATAAATATGCCTGGGCGAGGGCTTTTCGGGCTGTGGTTCATAGGCAGAAAGCTCGCGCCTTGCAAGACGCTGGGCTTATCGAAGAAGCACGACGAGAATGGGAGCTTACCTACCAAGATGTAGAGACAGCCTTAAAAACTTATGCAAAAGTTTTTAAACGGCCTAAAGTTTTAGACCTTGGCTTTTTGTTTCTTCCTCCGTATGAGAATCCTAGAGAAACCCATAGTTTTGATGAGTCGCCTTCTGGACAGTACGCTCAGCTTGCACTCCATGCTTATGAAGAAGGGTATGAGCGCCTTAACAAAGAGGAAATTGATAGAGTGTTAGCAAATATAGCTAAGGAGTGGGTTAGCGTCGCTCAATAAAATAGTTCACTTTTAGTGTCGTGTTGAAATTCTTCTCAAATAGTCAGGAGACATATCGACTATGAGCAAATTACTCGATTTTTTGACCGATATCGCCATTAATCCTAAACAGCAGATAGCATTTGCTCGGCAGCCTAAAACCGTGGCAGATGCGTTCGGATTATCTGAAATGGACAAGGCGTTGATTGAGAGCAAGAGCAGTGCAAAAATAGCGGCTTTCTTTGCCGATAAACTTACTCCATTGGCAGAAATTTGCAACGATCCTAACCCAGAAGACCCTTTTCCCGATCCCGACCCCGAACCAGAACCAGAACCTTCAAAACAAGATTAACTTAAGATGAATGTTGACATCCTTTCCAGGCTACCGAATCACCGAAAAACTCTATGAGAGTGCCAACTCCTTTGTTTATCGTGGATATCGGATAGAAGATTCGCAACCGATCGTACTCAAAATTCTCAAACCAACCTGTCCTCCACCGGAAAGAATAGCTTGGTTTAAGCGAGAGTATGAGACGACACAATCCTTCACTCAAAAAGGAGTGGTAAAAGCTTATGGCTTAGAAAACCACTTGTATCAGTGGATAATGGTGTTGGAAGACTTTGGCGGTGAATCTCTCAGTTGTGTAATCCAGAACAAACCGTTTGCTCTCGCTGAATTTCTCCCACTTGCCATTCAGGTTGTTGAAATTTTAGGTCAGGTACATCAGCAGCACGTTATCCACAAAGATATTAACCCATCGAATATTGTTTGGAATCAGACCATTAGGCAAGTCAAACTAATTGACTTTGGCATCTCTACAACGCTTTCACGCGAAAACTCAACTTTTCGCAATCCAAATTTTTTGGAGGGGACGCTAGCCTATATCTCGCCCGAACAGACTGGACGAATGAATCGGGCGATCGATTATCGAACTGATTTTTATTCGCTGGGTGTGACATTCTACGAGTTACTAACTGGTCAATTACCTTTTCCTTCACAAGATGCACTGGAATTGGTGCATTGTCATCTTGCTAGGCAACCAGCGCTACTGCACGAACACAAACCAGATATTCCGCCAGTCCTGTCGGAAATAGTGCTGAAGTTGATGTCGAAAAACGCTGAAGATCGTTACCAATCAGCGTATGGACTGAAAGCAGATTTAGAGGAATGTCTGCGACAGTGGCAGGCTAAAGAACAGATCGATCCCTTCCCACTCGGTCAGCAAGATATTTCTGACAAGTTTCAAATTCCGCAAAAGCTGTATGGACGAGAACGGGAAATCGACACATTGCTAGCTGCTTTCGATCGCGTTAGCCAGGGAACTAGCGAAATGATGCTGGTGTCCGGGTATTCCGGTATTGGCAAGTCAGCTTTGGTGCAAGAAGTTTATAAGCCAATTACTCGCCAGCGCGGTTACTTTATCTCCGGTAAATTTAACCAATTTCAACGCAATATTCCCTACTCCTCACTCATCCAAGCATTTCGCTCACTGGTGCTACAACTGCTAATGGAAAGTGAGGCAGCGATCGCCACTTGGAAAGAAAAACTTCTAGCGGCTTTAGGTTCCAACGGAAAGGTAATGATTGAAGTTATTCCTGAAGTGGAACTGATTATTGGTTCGCAACCTGCTGTCCCTGAACTACCACCGAAAGAAGCAAAAAACCGCTTTAACCTAGTTTTCCAAAACTTCATTAAAGTATTTACCCGTCAAGAACATCCACTGGTACTTTTCCTAGACGATTTGCAATGGGCAGATGGGGCTTCATTAAAATTAATGGATCTGTTAATGGCGGCAGCAGATAGTAAATGTCTATTTTTGATTGGAGCTTATCGGGATAACGAAGTTAATGCAGTTCATCCCTTAATGTTAACAATAAATGAAATCGAGAAAGCTAAAGTAACAGTCAATCGTATTTCGCTTTCGCCTTTAGGCTTACCAAACATCACAGAGTTAAGTAACGATATCTTTCACTGCGAACTAGCAACCGCAAAACAATTAGCTGAGTTGGTGCTAATTAAAACTGGTGGTAATCCTTTTTTTATTGGTGAATTTTTGAAATTTTTGTATGCCGAAGCATTAATCATTTTTAATTATGAACGATATTCGTGGCAATGGGATTTAGGACAAATACAAGCCCAACAAATAACTGATAACGTAGTGGAATTGATGGTGGCTAAGGTGCAAAAATTACCACCACAGACACAAGCTGTTTTGAAGCTAGCAGCTTGTATGGGAAACAAATTTGACTTGAAGCAGTTGGCAATTGTTTATGAAAAAGCACCTCAAGAAACAGCAACTGATCTTTGGGCAGCGATCGCAGAAGGCTTAATCTTACCCCTGAACGATGCCTACAAGTTAATAGAAATGGATGTGGCTGGTCTGTCCGAGCAGTTAGTGGTAGAATACAAATTTGCTCATGACCGAATTCAGCAAGCAGCTTATTACCTCATTCCTCAAGCAGATAAACAATCGGTACATCTGCAAGTCGGTCAATTGTTAATAAAGAATACGTCGCCAAGGGAACTTGAAGATAATCTATTTGATATTGTTAATCAATTGAACATCGGTCAGATGCTAATTTATCAACAAACTGAACGGGATGCTTTAGCGAATTTAAACCTACAGGCAGGGAAAAAAGCTAAAGCTTCAGCAGCCTATCAACCAGGATTTAACTATTTGAAATTTGGTCTGGATTTGCTAGAGGAAGGCTGTTGGCAAAGGCAGTACGATCTAACCCTAGAACTCTATGTAGAAGCAGCAGAGGCAGCTTACCTGAGTACCGATTTTGAGGAAATGGAGCGCTTAACGGAGATAGTCCTGAAACAAGCCAAGACGCTGCTAGACAAAGTAAAAGCCTACGAAGTTTCTATCCAAGGGTATTGGGCAGAGAACAAAAACCTGGAAGCTGTTAACACTGCGCTCAAAGTGCTGAAGTTGTTAGGAGTGGTCTTTCCAGCACAGCCAAGCCTGGCGAATATGATGCTTACTTTGGAGGAGACACAGTTAGTTTTAACAGGAAAAGTGCCCTCGGACTTAATTGACCTGCCAACAATGACCGATCCGATCGCACTAGCAGCCATGCAGATTATGACCATTGTATGGAGTCCTGCTTACATAACAGTGAATGAACTGATTCCCCTGATTGCCTGCAAACAAGTTAATCTTTCGGTTACGAAAGGCAACGCACCCGAATCAGCTTTTGCATATGCGAACTATGGATTGATTATCTGTGGTAGTGGACAGATTGATACCGCATATCAACTAGGTCAACTAGCTTTATGTCTGTTAGAACAGTTCAATGCCAAAAAACTTAAAGCCAAAATCTATGTGTTCTGTAACTTTGTAAGACATTTGAAAGAGCATCTCAGGAAAGTGTTGCTATACGAGTTAGAAGCCTATCAAAGCGGACTGGAAAGCGGAGATTTTGAATTTGCTGCCGGTGGTGCAATGGGTTACTGCATGATGTCCTATTTGAGTGGCAGGGAATTGTTAGAACTCGAACGAGAACAGGCAACCTACAATCAAGCTATTGCTCAACTCAAGCAAGAAGCATTTCTTCAGTGGCATCAAATGTTTTGGCAAGTAGTCTTAAACTTGATAGGACGGTCTGAAAATCCGTATTGTTTAAATGGTGAAGTATACGATGAGACGAGAATGCTGCCGCTTCATCTTAAAGCCACAGATAAAACCGCAATGCTTCACTTGTATACTAACAAAGTTACCCTGTGTTATCAGTTCTATGAGTTCCAGCAAGCGCTTGAAAATGCAGTTAAATTGGAAGAATATATAGTTAATGCGTCAACAACCTGCTTTGCTCCGCCAGCCTATTTTTATGATTCGCTAGCTCGGCTAGCAGTTTTTCTTAATGCCTCAGAGACAGAACAAAACCGCATTCTAGAAAAAGTCACTGCCAACCAGGAAAAAATGGAACTATGGGCGCATCATGCCCCAATGAATTACCTACACAAATTCTATCTAGTGGAAGCAGAACGCGATCGCGTATTAGGTAACGATAAAGATGCCAGAGAATATTACGACAAAGCGATCGCCCTAGCCCGCGAAAACGAATATCTCAACGAAGAAGCCCTCGCCTACGAACTAGCAGGAAGATTTTACCTCGCCAGAAATCAAAATCATGTCGCCCGTCACTATTTGCAAGATGCCCACTATGCGTATCAGCGCTGGGGCGCTGTAGCTAAAGTAAAAGATTTGGAAGCGCGATACCCGCAATTTTTAGCCCTCCAGTCGGTTAGTTCAACTCAAAATACCAAAAATCCGATTACCACAACATCTGGAAGAGCGGGCGAAACGTTGGATTTTGCCGCCGTAATGAAAGCATCCCAAGCTATCTCCGGCGAAATCGTTTTAGCACAATTGTTAGATCGGGTGATGAAAGCTGCGATCGAAAACGCAGGCGCAGAAAAAGGTTTTCTCATCTTAGATAAAAGCGGGAATTGGGTAATCGAAGCCCAAGCAGCAGTGGAGAGCGATCGCATTACCATTCTCCAATCCATTCCCGTAGATTCTGTAGACCCTGCAACTCAAATTCCCCTCCTATCAACCGCCATCGTTAACTACGTCGCTCGCAGCCACGAAAACGTAGTATTAAATAACGCCACCGAATCAGGACAATTTACCCGCGACGCTTACATTCTCGCCACTCAAACTAAATCCATCCTCTGCACTCCCCTACTCGATCGCGGCAAACTAGCAGGCATTCTCTACTTAGAAAATAATCTGGCGATCGGCGCATTTACCCCGCAACGAGTCGAAACTTTACAAATCATTGCCGCTCAAGCCGCCATCTCTATTGAAAACGCTCAACTCTACGAACAATTAGAAGATTATAACCGAACTTTGGAACAAAAAGTCGAAGAACGCACCAAAGAATTATCCCACACCCTGGAAATTCTCAAAGCAACTCAAGCCGAATTAGTAATCGAAAATGCCCTGCTCAGAAGTGCCGAAGAACCGCAGGGTTACGATTACCAAGTAGGCGGAAGTTTGCCCATAGATGCACCTACTTATGTCGTGCGATCGGCAGACCGACATTTATACAAAGCCTTAAGACTCGGACAGCTTTGTTACATCCTCAACACCCGACAGATGGGCAAATCCAGCTTGCGCGTCCAAATCATGAAAAAGCTGCAAGCAGAAGGCTTTGCTTGTGTTGCGATCGATATTTCTACAATGAGCAATTCCCAGGTAACTTTAGAGCAGTGGTATGCAGGCTTTGCCTACCTTTTAGTTAGCGGTTTGAATCTGTTAGATAAAGTCAATATCCGGACTTGGTGGCGGGAACGCGAATTATTATCCCCCGTGCAGCGTTTATCAGAATTTCTCAACGAAGTCTTATTAACAAATATTTCTGAAAAAATCATTATTTTCATCGATGAAATCGATAGCGTTCTCGACCTTCAGTTTGACAGCAGTGCATTTTTTGGCATCATCCGCACTTGCTATAACAAACGCGCCGATAGTTCCGACTATCAGCGTTTGAATTTTGTGCTTTTAGGTGTAGCGACTCCTTCCCAATTAATTCAAGATAAAAACCGCACACCTTTTAATGTCGGTCAAGCAATTCAACTCAAAGGTTTCCAAGCGCATGAAGCTCAACCATTACTGCAAGGATTGACCAAACGAGTCACCAATCCCCAAACCCTACTCACAGAAGTAATAAACTGGACGGGAGGACAGCCTTTTCTCACCCAAAAAGTCTGCAAACTGATTTGCAATTCTAACTCTCCCATTCCCACAAACGATGAAGCAGCTTACGTGGAAAACTTGGTGCGATCGCACATTATCGAAAATTGGGAATCCCAAGACCAACCAGAACATTTGCGGACAATACGCGATCGGATTTTGAACGATAAACAGCGTGCTGTTGAACTCCTCCAACTTTACCGCCAAATTTTACACCAAGGACAGATTATCGCCCTTGATAATTCCGCAGAAACAGAATTAGTCATGTCCGGTTTAGCAGTCAAGCGAGACGATTATCTCCAAATCAATAACCGTATTTATAAATTAGTATTTGACGAGCGTTGGGTAGAAAAACAAATCAATCGTCTTTAATAATGCGATCGCAACTTCTTTCCGCTACCGATGCACCCGGATACGATGCAGTTTTGTCTTGCCTAAAAATCCCTTCTTATCTGCGTTCATCTGCGTTTATCTGCTCACATCTGCGGTAAAAATTTAACCCCTCATTCCCACAGATAATCTTTCGTATCAATCTTACCCTACCCATGCAACCGGAGACGATATCACCGGGTTAATCGAAGCCTATTTCGTACTAGGGACGGTTTCAGAACCGCCCCTTCTTTTCTTTCCATTAATATTGAGAAGCACCCTGTTTATTCCCTTGCAGCTATAACGGTCTGTAACCAGTATCGTGACTGCTAAACTCGCGACTGGCACGAGCTGGATCGACCCCTTCATTGCGAACTCGACGACGCAAATCTCCTACATCTGAAGAAGCTTTCACAGCTTCATCACCGCTGATTTTACCCATCAACACCAATTCACAGAGAGCTTGGTTAAGCACCTGCATACCCTCATCAATGCCATTTTCAATTAAATGATAAGCTTCCTCCTCATTGCCCTTCATCAAAAAGTCCTGCATAGCAGGAGTATTGATTAAAATTTCATGAGCTGCCGTGCGACGTCCATCAGTTGTTTGTAGCAATATTTGAGCAACTACCGCTACCAAAGAATCGGCGATTTGAATCCGCATTGATGGCTGTTCGTCTGGATTGTAAATACCCAGCAACCTATTCACAGCATTGAGAGCGTTGCGAGTGTGCAGAGTACCGAAAACCAAATGACCGGTTTGTGCGGCTTTTAAAGCTATATCAACTGTAACGCGATCGCGCATTTCCCCGATCAGAATCGCATCCGGGTCTTCCCGCAAAGCCGCCCGCAGCGCATCGTGGAACTCATGCGTATGCAAACCGACTTCTCTTTGACTGACTAGACACTTGTGCGAAGCATGAACAAATTCGATCGGATCTTCGATCGTAATAATATGCTTTGCCAACGTTTCGTTCATATAACGAATCATTGCCGCCAAACTCGTTGATTTCCCCGAACCCGTTGGCCCCGTAACCAAAATCAGTCCTTGCGGGCGCTGCACAATTTCTTTCAAAATAGGTGGCAACCCCAAACTATCAATCGAAGGAACATCCAACGGAATCAACCGCAGCACCATCGCCCCGCCCAGCAGCGTTTCAAAACAATTCACCCGACAGCGCACAACACCGGGGTAGTAAAGGGCGGTATCCAATTCCTTCGTTTCCGCAAAGCGCTGTCGCTGCGCTGGAGTGACAGTTTCAGATAGATAGTGTTCAAAAAGTTCCGGCGTTACCTTGTCATGATTTCCCAGCGGTACCATCTGACCCCGAATTCGATATCTCGGCACTTCCCCAACTCGAATGTGAATGTCAGACACTTGCTGAGAATGAGCGTGCTTCACCATTCGTTCGATCGAAGGCAAAACATTAGCAGCATTTCGTGCCTGTGCTGGCTGCCCTTGACCCGGCGGTGGAACTGGCGGATTGCTTCCTTGAGCTTGAGTTGTTTGTTTTGTGGTATTTTGCTCTTGGCCCGCTGGAGGCCGATCGGAGCCTTCCAACCGAGTTTTTTGCCTTGTGGCATCCTGGATATTATCTGCCGCTGTCGGCTCGTGCGGTTCTTGAAATCGAGCTCTAGACGTTTTTACACCCTGTATTTGACTGGGTGGTATGGGCGGTTTATCCTTAGAATTCTCTAGAAGGTTTCCAGATGTTGTTGACATTTTTTTTCTCTTCTTTTCCTATGC